>JAZBOM010000556.1:0-8643 GCA_036351205.1 Thermoleophilia bacterium
CCGACGACCTCACCGAGCGCGAGCTCGAGGTGATCCGCCTCGTGGCCCAGGGCCGCACCAACCGCGAGATCGCCGACGCGTTCGTGCTCAGCGAGAAGACGGTCAAGACGCACATCAGCCACGTGCTCGCAAAGCTCGGGCTCAAGGACCGCACGCAGCTCGCCATCTACGCCATCCGCCACGGGCTGGCCGGAGATGAGGAAGCGGAGTGACGGGACGACGGTGACGCCTGGGCGGAGTGACGCAGGGGCGACGACGCTGAGCGGGAGTGACGGAGGAGCGATGACGACGGTCGGCAGGAGCGTTGCGTATGCCTGAGGCGCGGGCACGCGTCGGGTCTGGCGACGGCGCCGGCGGCGGAGGCCGGCCCGGCGGCCTCGCCGGCATCGCCGGCGGTGGCGGCCGGCCCGGCCGGCTGGGCAGCATCGTCGCCCTGGTCGTGTGGGCGACCGTCGTGGTGCGCGTCTTCGCCACGGACCCGCCCGCGCACCTGATCCCCTGGTACGCGGGCGGCCTCCTCGTCTTCGCCGCCGTCCAGATCTTTGTGCTCTGGCGGCCGGCGCTCCCCGTCGCGCTGCTCTACGTTGCCTTCGGCCTGCAGGCGGCCGTCGTTCTCGTGATGCTCGCCTTCAACCCAAACGTCGATTTCCTCACCGCGCTCCTGGCCTTGGAGGCCTATCAGGCCGCCGTCCTCTTCTCGGGCCGCACGCGGTACGTGTGGGTCGGCTTGCTGCTCGGGCTCATCGCCGTCGCGCTCGTCCTCGGGCTCGGCGTGCTCGAGGGCCTCGCGCTGGCCTTCGTCCCGATGGCCGTCGGCCTCGTGCTCGCGATGTTCGCCGTCGCCAGTCGCGACCTCGAGGCCGCGCGGGCGGCGAGCGAGCGGATGGTCGCCGACCTGCGCGAGGCGCACGCGAGCCTCGAGGCCTACGCCGGCCAGGTCGAGGAGCTCGCCGCCATCGAAGAGCGCGCTCGCGTGGCCCAGGAGCTCGAGGCCTCTGTCTCGGCCACGCTCGACGAGGTGCTCGCCGCGACCCGCGCGGTGAGGGAGGCGAGCGGCGCGGCGGACGAGCCGAGCGCCGTGCCGGACGCGGCCGATGCGGCGCCGGACCTGGCGCGCGCGGCGCCGGACGAGGCGAGCGCCGCGCTCGAGCGCCTGCAGGCGCTCACGCAAGAGGCGCTCGCCCAGATGCGGCGCATCATCGCCGAGCTGCGGCCGCCAGTCGCGTAGGACCAGAGACCGACCTCCCATCGGTCTCCGGTCTCATCGAAAGATACGTCTCGCGCCGCCGCGCGAATCGTCCTCCCGCCCGATGTGCTCACGCCTCCCCGGCGCGATGATCATCGCGACGAGATCACCGCGGACCGGGGCTCACGGGGCGCCGTCCAGGCAGAGGAGGAACGATGGCACGCAAGCACTACATCGACTGGCTGAGGGTCCTGGCCGTCCTCTTGCTCTTCCCCTTCCACACGCTGAGGGTCTTCAACGCGGACGACCCCTTCTACGTGAAGGCGGACCACCTCTCGACGGCCGTCAGCGCGCTGCTCGGCTTCATCTCGGTGTGGCACATGCCCCTGCTCTTCGTGCTCGCCGGCGCCTCGACGTACTTCGCCCTGCACAAGCGCAGCACGCGGCAGTACCTGGGCGAGCGCTTCCTGCGGCTCGGCGTGCCCTTCCTCTTCGGCTTCCTCGTGCTCATCCCGCCGCAGACCTGGTACGGCGGGCGCTTCAACTCGGGCTACTCGGAGTCGTACTGGCACTACCTCACGAGCGGCGACTTCCTCGTCTACAACGTCAAGGACGGCGGCGACTACTACGGCGGCTTCGGCATCGGCCACCTGTGGTTCATCATGGTGCTGCTGATCGTCGCGATCCTCGTGCTGCCGCTGCTCGCGTGGGGGAGGAGCGCGCGGGGCGCCGCCTTCGTCAAGGGCTTCTCGCGGCGCCTCGCCCACCCGGCCATGTGGCTTCTCGCCGCCCTCCTGATCATGGTCGGCGAGGCCCTGCCCGACCCGAGCGGACTCGACACGTTCTACTACCTCGTCTTCTTCGTCCTGGGCTTCATGATCATGGCGGACGACCGGTTCATGCGGACGGCCGAGCGCCTGCGCTGGCACGCGCTCGGCGGCGGGCTCGCGCTCTCGGTCTGGTGGGTGCTCAGCGGGAGCCTCCGCGACGGCCTGCCGGACCCGTCGGTCGAGCGCGCCGTCCTCACCTTCCTCGGGATGCTCGCCGCGTGGCTCATGATCGTCGGCCTGCTCGGCCTGGGGAAGCGGTACCTCGACCGCACCTCGCCGGTCCTCGCGTACCTCTCCGAGGGCTCGTACCCCGTCTACATCCTGCATCAGACGGTGATCGTGGTCGCGGCCTTCTCGATCGTCGGCCTCGCGGCCGCCGAGCCCCTGCAGTGGCTCACTCTGCTGGTGGTCTCGGTGGCCTGCACGTTCGCGCTCTACGAGGTCGTGCGGAGGTTCTCCGTGACGCGGTTCTTCTTCGGCATGCGGCCGAAGCGGAAGGCGGCGCCGGCGACGGCGGGCGGCGCCGCGGCGTCGGCTCGACTGACGGCGGAAGGTGCGGCGACGCCTGCTGGTCGCGCGGCGGACGGCGGGGCCGGGACGGCGGCGCAGGTGCACTGAGCGGCGCGCGCGGCCGACCTGTCGACGCGGGGCGCCCGCGGCCCGGATGGGCCGCGGGCGCCCCGCGTCGCCGATCTCGCCGATCGTCCTGCCGGGGGCCGCTACCCCTTGAAGTACATGAGGTTGTAGCGGTTCTTGCAGGCCGACTGCCCCCAGGTGTCGGGGATCACGCCGCCGAGCTTGTTGTTGTAGGCGTCGAGCAGGATGTTGTGCTGCCAGACGATGAAGCCGCCGCGCTCGTACTCGATCGTCTGGGCCTGGCGGACGAGGTCGTTGCGCTTCGCCTCGTCGGAGGTCACGAACGCCTCGTCGATGAGCGCCTGCCACTCGTCGTCCTGCCAGTGGGTCTCGTTGTACGGCGCGTCGGGCGTGGTGCAGAGCTTCGTCTGGGCGAGGTAGTTCCGTGTCGCCCAGTAGTCCTGGGCGAAGTCCCACTGCAGGTAGTCGTCGCCGTAGAAGATGCCGGCGTCGACGTTGTTGACGTTGATGGTCACGCCGGCGCCCTTGGCCTGCTCGGCGAGGACCTGCGCGGCCTCGACCATGCCCGAGCCCACGGCCGTCGACGTCGTGAGCTCGACGGTGAGGCCCTCGTAGCCCGCCTGCTTGAGCAGCGCCTTGGCCTGCTCGAGGTCCTGCGTGCGCTGCGGCAGGTCGCTCGGGTAGCCCGGGTCGAACGGCGCGTACATGTCGTTGCCGAGCCAGCCGTAGCCGGCCAGCGCCTGGTCGATGATCTGCTGGCGGTCGACGATCAGCCGCATCGCCTGGCGCACGCGCACGTCGTCGAAGGGCTGCTTGTCGATGCGCATGGTGAACGGCTTCCAGCCGCCGGACTTCGCCTCGAGCAGCGTCAGGTCGGCGTTGCCCTTGATGACCTCGGTCTGGGCCGCCTCGACGAGCTCGATGTGGTCGACGGAGCCGTCGAGCAGGGCGTTGAGGCGCGCCGTCGCGTCGGCGAACTGGGTCATCGTGAGCTCGTCGGCGTACGGTCCCTCGCCCCAGTAGTTGGGGTTGGCCTTGAAGTAGCCCTTGTCACCGGGGTAGTACGTGTCGATGATCCACGGCCCCGTGCCGATGAGGCCCGTGTCGACGCCGGGGTCGTAGCCCTCCGGCACGATGGCGTTGCAGAAGAAGGCCAGGGACTCCCAGAAGATGGCGTTCGGCCGCTCGAGCGTGAACTCCACGGTGAGGTCGTCGAGCTTCTTGATGCCGCTCGCCTTGAGGTCGCTGAGCAGGTCGACGCCGGCGGCCCCGGTCTTCGGGTCGAGGATGCGCAGGTAGCTCGCGACGACGTCGTCGGCGGTCACCGTCTTGCCGTCGTGGAACTCGAGGTCGGGCTTCAGCCGCACGACGTGCTGCGTGGCGTCGGCGCTGGGCTCGTACGACTCGGCCAGCAGGTAGATCATCTTGTGGTCGGGGTCAAAGCCGAGCAGCGAGTCGTAGAGCTGCCACTGCATGCCGATCTGCGGCACGGTGAGGTAGGCGGTGTGGGCGTCGAGGGTGTCCTTGGCGCTGCCGCCGCTGACACCGGAGCGGATGTGGCCGCCCTTGACCGGCGACTCGGCCGCAGGGCTCGGCGTCGCCGTCTCGGAGTCATCACCGCAGCCGGAGAGGAGCGGGACGCCGAGGGCGGCCGCGCCGCCGAGGGCGGCCGCTCCCTTGAGCAGGTCGCGGCGCGTGAACCGCCACGCCTCGAAGCCCTCCACCCGCACGATCCGGCGCGGAGAGCCGCCGTCGTCAGTGGTCATGACCGATCCTCCTTCTCCCCTCGCGACTGACGGACATCCCGGCTCGGGCAGATGGGCGAGGGCGCCCCTGCGGGGACCGGTGTGACTGTGAGGGCATTGTGGTGCAGGATGAAAGGGATGTCAACGAATTGACTGTCATAGAATGAAAGCAACTCTGTGTGATTGCCTCGATTCATGTAGACGTATGGCCGCGGGACATATAGACTATGAGGGTCCAGCGACGCGGAGGCGGGAGATGACACGACAGGGATCGGCGCCGTTCGGCGCCGTCGCGCTCGACGAGCTCGACCGGGCCATCCTGCGGCTGCTGCGCGAGGATGGGCGCCGGTCCAACGCGGCCATCGCCCGCGCCGTCGGCGTGTCGCAGCCGACCGTGCGGCAGCGCATCGACCGCCTTGTCGACGGCGGCGTCGCGTACGTGACCGTGCGCATCAACCCGGCGGCGCTCGGCTACCCCGTCGACGCCGTCATCAACATCAAGGTGTCGGGCCGCAACCTCCGCGACGTCGGCGAACAGATCGCCGCCATGGAGAACGTCTCCTACGTGGGCTACCTGAGCGGCGCACACGACATCCAGGTCGAGGTCTTCCTGCGCGACAACGACGACCTCTTCCGCTTCGTCACCGAGGAGCTCATGCCGATCGAAGGCGTGGCGTCGGTGGAGACCTCGATGGTCATGCGCACCGAGAAGTTCAACTACAAGTGGGAGGGCGAGGCGATCGGGTCGACGACCGAGCCGGCCACGGGCGACCCTGCGGAGTACACGGCCCGTCGGCGCCTCAAGGTCGCGGGCGAGGAGGGAGCGGGGGGCGCCACGTGAGCTGTCACGACGTGGCCGGCGTCTGCCGGCCGGCGGTGCTCACACTCTCCGAGTACATCGCCGGCATGACCGTCGAGGAGGTGCAGCGCGAGCTCGGCCTCAGCGACGTCGTCAAGCTGTCGTCCAACGAGAATCCACTGGGGCCGTCGCCGCGTGTGCTCCAGACCATCGCCGACGCGCTGCCCAAGCTCGGCACCTACCCCGAGAAGAGCTTCTTCGACCTCAAGAACGCGCTCGCCGAGGCCAACGGCGTCACACCCCAGAGCATCGTCGTGGGGCACGGGACCGAGGCTCTCATCCAGCTCATCCCCCAACTGTACGTGTGTCCGGGCCACGAGGTCGTGGTGACCGACGTGACGTTCGGCCGCTACGCGGAGGCCAGCAGGCTCATGGATGCGCGCGTCGTGTGCGTGCCGCTTCGCGACCTGCGCTACGACCTCGAGGCGATGGCGGCGGCCGTGACGGCGCGCACACGGGTCGTCTGGCTGTGCAACCCGAACAACCCCACGGGCACCATCGTCCGCCGCGACGAGGTCACGGCCTTCCTCGCGGCGGTTCCGCCGTCGGTGGCCGTCGTCTTCGACCAGGCGTACTTCGAGTTCGCCGACGACGCCGACTACCCCGACGGCCTCGACTTCCTCAAGGCCGGCCACGAGAACGTGATCGTGCTGCGCACCTTCTCCAAGGCGTACGGCCTCGCCGGCCTGCGGCTCGGGTACGCCGTCGCCGCGCCGGCCGTGCGCCGGCTCCTGGACACCATCAAGGAGCCCTTCAACCTGAACCGGCTGTCGGTCGTCGCCGGCCCGGCCGCGCTGGCCGACAGAGGCTGGATGGAGCACTGTGTGGCGGAGAACCGGCGGGGGCGCGAGCTGCTCGCCGCGGAGCTCGCGCGCCTGGGGTTCGACCCCGTGCCGAGTCAGGCCAACTTCGGCTTCGTCGACGTGAGGCAGGACGCCGACGCGCTCTTCGAGCGGCTCCTGCGCCGGGGCGTCATCGTGCGCTCGGCGTCGGGCTGGGGCCTCGAGACGTTCATCCGGGTCACCGTGGGCACGGCCGAGCAGAATCGGCGCTTCCTCGAGGCGCTCGCCGCGGAGGCGGCGTGAGCCGCTCGTCGAAAGAGGCCGCGTGACCGTCATCGAACTCTGCAGTCCGCCGCCGGGCTGGGACGCGCTGCCGCTGCCGCCGATGCACCTGGTGGAGCAGCGCTTCGCCGCGCCCCCGCCGGTCGACGTCGAGGCCGAGATCGGTCGGCAGTGGCACGCCGCCTGGGGCGGCGTCGATCTGCCGGCCGGCGCCTCGATCGCGGTGGCGGTGGGCAGCCGCGGCATCGACGGCCTGCCTGCAGCCGTCCGCGCCGTCGTCGCGCGGCTGCGTGAGTCGGGCTGTCGCCCCTACATCGTCTCGGCGATGGGCTCGCACGGCAACGCCACGGCCGCCGGCCAGGCGGCCGTGCTCGCCGAGCGGGGCATCACCGAGGAGACCGTCGGCGCCCCCGTCCGTGCCGCAGTCGACGTCGTCTCGCTCGGCGAGGCCGACGGGTTGCCGCTCCTCATCGACCGGGCGGCGGCCGAGGCCGACGGCATCGTGCTGGTCAATCGCGTGAAGCCCCACACCGACTTCGTCGGCCGCGTCGAGAGCGGCCTCACCAAGATGCTCGTCATCGGTCTCGGCAACGAGGCCGGCGCCACGGCCTGTCACCGGCATGCGCTCGAGCGCGGTCTCGCCGACGTGGTCACCACCGTCGGGCGCGCCCTCCTCGAGCGGGCGAAGGTGCTGCTCGGCGTCGCCCTCGTCGAGAATCAACTCCACCGCACGTGCGCGGTCCGGGTCCTGCCGGCGTCCGAGTGGGAGCAGGCCGAGCCCCAGCTGCTCGAGCACGCACGCACGCTGCTCCCGCGGCTGCCGATCGACGACATCGACGTGCTGCTCGTCGACGAGATGGGCAAGGACGTGAGCGGCGCGGGCATGGACCCCAACGTCACGGGCCGCACGACGGGCAGTTGGGCCGAGCAGCGCATGTCGCCCCGGGTCGCGCGTATCGTCGTCCGCTCCCTCACGGAGGCGACGGAGGGCAACGCCTGCGGGCTGGGATCTGTCGATTTCGCCCCTCTGCGCCTCGTCGAGCAGGTCGACCTTGCCGCCTCCGCGACCAATGCGCTCGCCTCGTGCGCTCCCGAGGACGGCAAGCTGCCGCTCACCCTGGCGAGCGACCGGCAGGCTCTCGCCGCCGCGCTCTCCACGCTTCGGCCCTACACCCTCGACGACCTCCGCCTGGTGCACATACGCGACACCCTGGCGATGGAGCGCATCGAGATGTCGCCGGGGTGTCTCGCGCGCCTCCGCCCCGACGCCGACCTCGTCGTCTCGCCCGATGCCACTCCGCTGGCCTTCGACGGCGACGGCGCCCTGGTCTCGAGGCTGACGTGACCATCGCCTTCCCCGGCGGGCGCCCGTGAAGGCGTCGCTCATGATCACCTGTCTGGGCGACGCCCTGTACCCGCGGGTCGGCGTCTCCGCGGTCAAGGTGCTGGAGGCGCTCGGCGTCGAGGTCGACTTCCCTCCGGGCCAGGTCTGTTGTGGTCAGCCGGCCTTCAACAGCGGGTATCGCGACGAGGCGCGCACGGCAGCGCGCGCCTACCTGAAGGCGTTCGCGGCGAGCGCGCACGTCGTCTCGATCTCGGGCTCCTGCGCCGCCATGGTGCGCCGGCACTACCCCGTGCTCTTCGAGGGGCGCCCCGAGGAGGCGGAGGCACGCGCGCTCGCCGCCCGCACCTACGAGTTCTCGCAGTTCCTCACCGACGTCCTCGGCGTGACCGAGCTCCCGGTGCGCCACAAGGCCCGCGTCACCTTCCACCACTCCTGCCACACGCGCCGTCACCTCGGCGTCGTCGAGCAGCCCGAGCGGCTGCTGGCCATGGTCGAAGGGCTCGACTACGTGCCGCTCCCGCGGGCCGAGGAGTGCTGCGGCTTCGGCGGCACGTTCGCGGTCAAGATGCCGGAGATCTCGTCGTCGCTCGTCGACGACAAGGTCGAGCACGTGCTCGAGACCGGCGCCGACGAGCTGATCGGTCTCGACATGAGCTGCCTCATGAACATCGGCGGCCGCCTGTCGCGCCGCGGGTCGGGTGTGCGCGTCAGGCACCTCGCCGAAGTGCTCGCCGAGGGGTGGGGGAGATGAGCCGGCCGGGCGCGGTGCCGCGTGCCGCGGACGCGCCGCCTGCGCCCCCCCCCGCAGCCCCGACTGCGCGCGTCTCCGCGGCCGACACGCCGCGCGCCCGCTTCGACGCCGTGACCCGCGCCACCGTCGAGGACCAGCCGCTGCACGAGTGGCTCGACGACTACCAGGCCGTGCAGCAGGGGTGGCACAAGTGGGCGCACGACGACCTCGGCGACGCCGAGGAGTGGCGCGACGCCGTCGCCGCCGTGCGGCGCCACACCGTCGCG
>JAZBOM010000557.1:0-2202 GCA_036351205.1 Thermoleophilia bacterium
ACTTCGGCTCGCCGAACGAGTACGCGTTCGAGTACCTGATGTCCGGCGGCGACAACTCGCTGCACGTGGTGATGGGGCTGGAGAAGCCGGACGAGCACGGCGAGCTGCGTCTGCGGGCCAAGCCCTACTTCGGCAAGTTCTTCATGTCCGGCGCCGCCGCCGGGCGGGTGTTCGTCTTCGACCCGGAGCGTCGCCTCGACCCGGCGCAGTACCACGGCAACGTGGTCGAGGAGATCGAGCCCGAGGTCTGGGTCGAGCAGCTGGCGCCGTTCATCGCCCTCGAGGCGGCGCGCCGCGGCGCGCGGCTGCGCGTCGAGGGCGATGAGCTCGTCCTGCGTCTCGAGGGCGAGTGGCGCCGCTTCCGCTTCGACGAGGCGTTCATCCAGCTCGTGCCGCAGAAGGTGGCCCGCAGCCTGGCCAAGAAGGGCGTCACGCCGCCGCAGCTCACGCAGCTGGTGGACGAGCTGTGAGCCGGCGCCGCGACGACCGGGGTCCGGTGCCGGCGATCGTCCTGCTGGCGGCGCTCGGCCTGGCTCTTGCGGGCCTCGCCCCGACCCTCGCCGGCTGCGGCGGTGGGGACGCGACGCCCGGCGCCGGCGCCTCTTCGCCCGCGGCGTCGTTCGAGCCCGGCGCATCGCCCGACCCCGTGACCACCGCGGCGGGCGACCCTCTCCCGCCGGGGACGCAGGCCGTCTACCTGCTCGGCGGGTCGTCGGCGCGCGAGTGTGTCGAGAGCAACGCGGCCTGGGGCGCGGCGATCCGCGCCGCCGGCGGGCCGGCGGTGCTCGCCGTCGATCTCGGGGCGACCAACCAGAGCTTCAGCGCCGACCGCCGCCTCGTGCAAGGGATGCCGAAGGGCTCCGTCGTCCTGATCGGGGTGAGCCTCGGCCGGTACACCTCGCCGCCGCCGCGGGCGCTGGGCGACAAGCCGCTCACTGCCGAGGGCCGCGCGGCGCTGGCCGGTGAGGTCGAGATCCGCCATCGCTACAGCGAGAAGCGGATCCAGACCGACGAGCGCAAGGGCGAGATCCTCGACCTCTGGCTGGCCGAGCGCTACGACCTCTACCGCCGCAACTACGAGGCCAACCACGAGGAGCTCGAGCGTCTTGTCGGCGCCTGCCGCGACCGCGGCCTGCGCTTCGCCCTGCTCGAGCTCCCGGTCAACCTCGAGTTCGTCGGCGACCGCCTCGACGACCCCCGGGCGATGTATCGCGAGGACTGCCGTCGCCTTGCGGCGGTCAACGGCGTGCCCTTCCTCGGCTTCGTCGAGGAGGTCGGCCTGCGCAACACCGAGTTCTACGACCTCATGCACCTCGTCGAGCCCGGCCGGGAGAAGTGGCAGGCGCGGCTCGCCGAGGAGGGCGTCGCGCTGCTCGACGCCGACCGCTGAGGCGCGGCCCTTGCGGCCGGCCCCGCCGCGACTCGCGCCCCCGTTTCGTCTCTCCACGCTCCCGCCGGACCCCGCCTATCGCCGGTCGTACGCCGGATCCCCGCCCGCCCGGCCGCAGCGCCGGTCGTCGCCCGGTCGCGGCGTTGCTCTTGCTACACTGCGAGGCACGATGCGAGGAGGAGACCGACAGGTGACCACGCGACCGCAGGCACGACGCCCACACCGCCCGTCGAGGGCGGGTGCGGCGCGGGGTCGCGCGCCCCGCGGGACCGTCCTCCGCCGCTGCACGGCGTGGGTCGCCGTGCTCGTCGCCGTCTCGGGCGTGGTCGCGTGGGCGGGAGGTTGTGCCTGGGACACGCAGATCCCGGCCGTGGCCACCGAGCTCGACGCGGACGTCGCCCCGGTCACCTGGCCGGCCAACCCGCGCCCCGACTGGTATCACATCCTCGACGTGCTCGAGGAGCTGCGCGAGCGCCCGCCGCGCCGGCCTCTGGTCGTGCTGCTCGCCGGGTCCTCGGGGCGGGAGAGCACCGCAAGCGACGAGACCTGGGCGGCCGACGTCCGCGAGCTCGGAGGCCCTGCCGTCGTGGCCCGCAACCTGAGCTCCCGCAACAAGACGTTCGCGCACGACCTCGACCTGGTCCGCCTCCTGCCCCGCACGGGCACGCCCACACTCGTCTTCATCGGCGTCAACCTCGGCCGCTTCACGCAGTGGGCGTACGAGGCCGGACCGGGCCCGGCGACCGTGCCCGACCACGTCACGTTCACCTACGCGCAGCATGCCTACGCCGGCCGCGCCATACTCTCGCCGG
>JAZBOM010000558.1:0-4272 GCA_036351205.1 Thermoleophilia bacterium
CAAGCCTCAGCGGTCTCGAGCGTCTGCGTGACGTAGCCGTCGGCGCCCGCCAGGTCGCCGAGGGCGTCCGAGCCGAGGGCGCGTACCGCCGGGTCAGGCGAGAAGAAGGCGACCAGGCCGCTCACGACGCCCTCCCGAGGCGCGCGCGCAGCTCGTCAGCGGCCGCCGCCCACTCGGCCCGCCGCCGCTCCGCAAGCAGTCGGAGGCGCCCGGCGTAGTCGTCGGCGCCGTCGAGGGCCGTGCGCACGGCGCCGGCCAGCGACGCCGGCTCGGCGTGCGCGTACACAGCGGAATCGCCGAAGTAGCCACGCAGGGCGGCGTGGTCAGAAGTGATGAGCGGGCGCCCGAGGACGAGCGCCTCGTAGCCGCCGGAGAGCAGCGTCTCCGGTCGCGTCGTGAGCACGGCGACCACCGCCGAGCGCGCCAGTTGCCGCCAGTAGTCGATGCCGCGAAGGAACCCCGTCGGCGTCAGGTTGGGCGGCCATGCGCTGAGGTCGCCGCGCGGCCGCCCCGTCACCGCGAAGCGCACGCCGGGCAGCTCCCGCGCCACGGCAGGGAGCACGTCGAGAGGCTCATCCAGCGAGAAGGTCGCGACGACGGTGACAAGATCGGGCCCGATGGCCGTGCCCTCGAGCCCGTCGGGCACCTCCGGCAGGGGGTCCGGCAGCACGAACGCCGGGGCGCCCCACGACCGCACCCGGGCGGCCAGCGACTCGTTCGTGACGACGACCGCCGTGGCGCGGCGCAGCAGCGGGAGCTCGAGCGGCCGCAGAAGACGCCACTCGCGAGCGTAGAAGGCGACCGTGTGCATGTCGACGACCAGTGGGACGCGGCGTGCACGCGCGGCGGCCGCGGCGAGGGCGACCGCCGGGAGCGGGGGGTCCATGACCCACACCTCGCCCCGCCCTGCGGCCGCCAGCGCGGCCGCCGTGACGCCCGCCTGCCACGGGTACTTCAGAGGCACCGTCCACGGGCGCTTCGGCCACGGCGTGCGCACGAAGCGCGCCTCGAGATCGAACTCCGCGGCCAGCGTCTCGGTGCGCCGGGAGAATGGCGCCCACGAGATGAAGAGGCCTCGGCTCACGACTCCTCGGGAGCGGCCGGGTCCGCGGTGCCCGACCCGCCGGCGCTGCGGCCGTCGCTCAACGCGCACGCGCCGGGCGCGACGCCCGGCCTGCGAGCATCCCGCGCGCCCCGGCCGCCGACCTTCACCCTCAGGCGCTCGTACGCCGCGAGCAGCCCGGGCGCCTGATGCTCCCAGGCGAGCACGGTCTCGAAGCGCTCGCGGGCGAGCACGCCCATCCGCCGGCGTTCCTCCTCGTCGTCGAGCAGGCGACCGATGGCCGCCGCCAGGCCCTCGTGCGACAGATCGTCGGCGTAGGCGACGGCATCGCCCCCTGTGGCCACGTTCTCCGGCAGCGGGAAGGCTACGGACGCGCGCCCCATCGCCATGTACTCGACGATCTTGTTCATCGTCGAGATGTCGTTGAACGGGCTCGAGGGGTCGGGGGTGACGCACACGTCCGCCGCGAGCAGCGCCGGCGCGAACTCCTCGGCCGTCTGATACCCCGGCATGAGCAGCCGTGCGCCGAGGCCGAGCTCCTCCCCGAGGTGACGGATCGTCGCGTAGCTCTCGCCGTCGCCGGCCAGGTAGAGCAGGATGTCCCGCCCCTCGCGCACCAGCCGCGCCACAGCTTGGACGAGCAGGTCGACACCGTCCTGCGCCCCCATGACGCCGAGGTAGGCGACGAGGTGGCGATGACCGCGCCGGTCGAACGCGCCCTCCGACACCGGCGAGAACTCCTCGCGTCGCGGCCCGCTGCGCACGACGAAGACGTCCTGCGCGAGCTTGCCGCCACGAGTCAGCGCGAGACGCCGGTACGACTCGTTCGGCGAGATGACCACGTCGGCCAGTCGATAGGTGTTGCGCTCGGCCCAGCGCACCACCCGCTCCGGGAATCCCTCGTGCTCCCTGCCGCCCCGCTTCGCGATCATGATCTCGGGGCTGGCGTCGTGCTGGTCGAAGACGAAGGACACCCCGCGCGGCCGGTACATCCGGCCGATCAGGAAGAAGAGGTCCGGGGGGTTGCAGGCGTGGATGACGTCGAAGGGCCGCTTCGCCCAGAGCCGTTTCGCGAGCGACGCCGTGTGCCACAGCATCGATGAGTACTCCCGCGGGTAGCCCCAGAGGCCGGTCGCCTGCGATGCCAGGGGATAGCGGTAGATGCAGACGCCGTCCCGCCCCTCATACGCCTCGCGGTCGTGCCGCTGCCCCCGGGGGCAGATGACCGACACGTCGTACCCCGCGGCGGCCAGCGTGGTGCACTCGTGCCACACACGGCGATCGAACGGCACGGACAGGTTCTCGACGAGGACGAGGATGTGCTGCGGGTCCCTCACGCCTCCCTTTCGCGCTCCAACGACGCGGCGCCGCCGGCGCGCCGGCGGCGCCGCGAGTATACCCGAGCAGTGAGCCGGGTAGCCGTATGCCGGCGGCCCGAGGATCGATTCCCGGTCTGGCGCCCCAAGGGTCGAATCTCGTCCGGGCGCAAGGGCTCGTGTGACCTGCAGTGCGGCACGCGCCGTTCGACTTCCTCCAAAGTTGTCGCCAACGTCCCGGACCAAAAGGGGTGATGTACACTGGCGCCACCTGCGGAACTGGGCTTGTGGCGATCCTCGTCTGCCGGACATGCAGGGTTCGCACGAGGACGCGGTGAAGACGAAGCCCACTTCCAGACGACCAGCGCAAGCTCAGGGCGGGAGGCCGGCCATGTGGGGTGACAGGACACGGATGCGGCGGCGGCGCAGGGACATCGTCGGTGGCCTGCTGCTCGCGTTGATCGTCGTTGGCGTCGCGGGTGCGCTCACCCGGCCCATGCCGGCCCGGGCGGCCGTCATCACCGCGCCGCCCACGTCCCCCGTCAAGCTCGTCTTCATCCACCACTCCACGGGCGAGAGCTGGCTCGCCGACGCCCACGGCGGCCTCGGCCTCGCCCTGCGCGACAACAACTACTTCGTGAGCGACACGAACTACGGCTGGGGGCCCGACGAGATCGGCACGACCACCGACCTCGGCCACTGGTGGACCTGGTTCCGCAGCCCCTCCTCGGCCACCTACATGAGCGCCCTCTACTCAGAGAGCGAGCAGCACTCGGGCGGCTACTCGCGGCTCGCGACCGACCCCGGCGGGCCCAACGAGATCGTCATGTTCAAGAGCTGTTTCCCGAACTCGATACTGAGGGACGACGGCGCCCCCATACCGGCCATCGAGGACAACCCGATGAAGGACCTGGCCTGGGGCGGCGGCGCCGGCTGGGAGGCCTACACGGTGGCCAACGCCAAGGGCATCTACCTCGACTTGCTCGGCTACTTCGGTGCCCACCCCGAGAAGCTCTTCGTCGCCGTCGTCGCGCCGCCGGTCATCACCGAGGACACCCCCGACGGCCGCAAGCTCGCGAACTGGCTCGTCGACCACTGGCTGCAGGACGCGGGCTACAGCGTCGGCAACGTCATGGTCTTCGACCTCTACAACGTGCTCACGAGCAAGACCGGCGACGGCGCCAGCGACGTCGGCCTCGAGACCGGCAACCACCACCGCGTCTGGGACGGCGCCGTGCAGCACAAGACCGACGACGGCGCCGACCGCCTCGCCTACCCGACCTCCCCCAGCGACAGCCACCCCACCGCCGCCGGCCTGCAGAAGGCTACGGCCGAGTTCGTGCCCCTGCTGAACGCCGCCTACAACGCGTGGCGGGGGAAGGGGGGTCTCCAACTCGACGCCGCCGCCCTCGTCGTCCCGTACAAGGGCACGACCACGCTGACGGTCCACCTGCAGGACGAGGAGGGCACGCCCCTCGCCGGTTACCCAGTCGACGTGCAGAAGTCGCTCGACGGCGTGGTGTGGACGACCTTCGCCACGGTCGAGAGCGACGGCGGCACGGCCCTGACGCCATCGCTCACCCGCGCGATGCGCTTCCGCGCCACCTGGAACGGGGCCGACGGCTACGACGCGGGCACGAGTGCCACCGTCTTGGTCAAACCCAAGGTCGCCCTGCAGAACCCGGTCGCCCCGACGAGCGTGAAGAAGTACGTGACCTTCCTCGTCTCGGGCACCTTCAAGCCGCGGCACTCACCGGGCTGGAACAAGGCCGTGCGGCTCTACTGCTACAAGAAGGACCCGACCACGGGGAAGTGGCTCCTCAAGAAGGCGGTCTGGTGCAAGACCGTCGACTACCTCAGCTACAGCAAGTACCGCGTGAAGATCTACCTCGG
>JAZBOM010000559.1:0-2423 GCA_036351205.1 Thermoleophilia bacterium
CGCCCTCGAGGTCGACGTCGGCTTCGCGCAGCCCGACGAGCTCCGAGGCGCGCAGGCCGCAGCCGTAGAGCAGCTCGAGGGCGGCCAGGTCGCGCTGCCCCAGCGGCCCCGTGGGCACGATCCGCGCCAGCACGCGCTCGACCTCCTCGACCGAGAGCACGCGCGGCAGGTCCTCGCGCCGCTTCGGCGCCCGCAGGCGGTCGGCCGGGTCCTTCTCGAGCACGCCCTCGCGGACGAGGAAGCCGTAGAGGCCGCGGACGGCGGCGAGGCGCCGGGCGACGGAGGAGCCCGCCCCAGCGCCGCCCGGGCCGGTGAAGAAGGCCTCGACGTCGTCCTCCCCGGCGCTCCGCACGGTGAGGCCCGACTCGCGCAGGAACGCGACCAGCCGTTCGAGATCGCGGCGGTACGCGGCGACGGTGTTGGCGCTGGCGCTGCGCTCGTAGGCCAGGTAGTCGAGGAAGTCCTGGACGTCCGCGTCCACCACGGGTACGGGTCTGGGCTCGCCCACGAGGGCCTCCGCGCTCAGAGGACCGCGGCGCCCGCGGCGCGCACGAGCGCGTGGGCGACGCGGTACAGCTCGGCGAGCCGTGCGACGGCGAGCCGCTCCTGAGGCGAGTGCACGTCCTCGAAGCCGACGCCGAGGGTCGCGGCCGGCAAGCCGCGCAGGTTGAAGACGTTGGCGTCGGAGCCCCCGCCGCCGCCGATCGGGTGCGGCTCGACCCCGCAGGCGGCGAAGGCCGCCAGCGCAAGCCGCACCGGCAGGCTCTCATCGCTGTGCACGTAGCCGCGGAAGTCCTCGTCGATCGTCACCGTGACGTCGACGCCGGTCTCCGCGGCGGCCACGTTGCCGACCTCGACCATGTGCCCCACCTGGGCGGCGAGACCCGCCTCGTCGCGGCTGCGCGCCTCGGCGGTCACGACACAGCGCTCGGGCACCACGTTGACCGCCGAGCCGCCCTCGATCAGGCCGACGTTGGCGGTCGTCTGCTCGTCGAGGCGCCCGAGCCGCATCGCGGCGACGGCGCGCGCCGCGGCGACGACCGCGCTGCGGCCGTTCTCGGGCTCGATGCCGGCGTGGGCGCTGCGCCCGTGGAACTCCATGGTCAGGCGCCTGAGCGTGGGCGCCGACATGACGATCGTGCCGACCGGTCCCTCGCTGTCGAAGACGAAGCAGGCGTCGGCCGGCACGGAGGCGACGTCGAGGGCCGCGGCGCCCTTGAGGCCGACTTCTTCGCCGGCCGAGATCACGAAGCTCACGTCGCCGGCCGGCGGGTCGGCCGCGAGGTCCTCGGCCACCTGCAGCAGGACGGTGACCGCGGCCTTGTCGTCGGCCCCGAGCACAGTCTCGCCGTCGGTGTGCACCACGCCGTTCTCGACGATCACCGTCGGGGCACGGTCGATCGGCACCGTGTCCATGTGGGCGGAGAAGGCGATGGGGACGCCGCCGCCCGTGCCCTTCACGGTGGCGACGAGGTTGCCGCTGGCGGAGCCCGTCACGGCGGCGGACTCGTCTTCGCTCACGCTCAGCCCCGCCGCCCGCAGCCGCCCCTGGATGAGATCGGAGACGGCGCGCTCCTGCCCGGAGGGCGACGGCACCGCGACGAGCTCGAGGAACCGCTCGAGCAGCTCGTCCACCGTCGCCTGGCCGCTCACGTCGCGCAGACCTCTTCGACCTCGTCCTCGCGGCCGGCGCGCAGGCGCGCCGCAGTGGCGACGAACTCGCGGAAGAGCGGGGCCGGCCGGTTGGGCCGCGACTTGAACTCGGGGTGGAACTGCGAGGCCACGAACCACGGGTGGTCCGCGAGCTCGACCATCTCGACGAGACGGCCGTCGGGTGTCGTCCCCGACACCACGAGCCCGGCCGTCTCGAGCTGCGGCCGCAGGTCGTTGTTGACCTCGTAGCGGTGCCGGTGGCGCTCGCGGACCTCGTCCTCGGCGTACGCCGCGTGCGCCTTGGTGCCCGGCACCACGCGTACCGGCGAGGCGCCGAGCCGCATCGTCCCGCCCATGTCCTCGATCTGCTTCTGCTCGGGCAGCAGGTCGATGACCGGGAAGGGCGATTCGGGGTCGAACTCGGACGAGTTGGCGTCGGTCATGCCGCACACGTTGCGCGCGTACTCGATGACCGCACACTGCATCCCGAGGCACACGCCGAGGTACGGGGTCTTGCGCTCGCGGCAGTACCGGATGGCCTCGATCTTGCCCTCGATGCCACGCTGGCCGAAGCCGCCCGGCACGATCACGCCGTCGGCGTGGCAGAGGCGCTCGGCGACGGTCGCGTCGCTCAGCTCCTCGGAGTCGACCCAGAGGATCTCGAGCTCGCGGCGCACGGCGAGCGCCGAGTGTTTGAGCGCCTCCCAGACCGAGAGGTAGGCCTCGTGCAGCTGCACGTACTTGCCGACCAGGGCGATCGTGACCTTGCC
>JAZBOM010000560.1:0-2297 GCA_036351205.1 Thermoleophilia bacterium
CGCGTGGTCGCCCGGGAGGCCGGGGTGCTCTCCGGCCGCCTCGCCTTCGAGGAGGCGGCCGCGCTCGTCGACCCCGGTCTCAGGGTCACGTTCGAGCGCGACGACGGCGACCGTCTCGCCGCCGGCGAGACGGTCGCCGTCGTTGCCGGTCGCCTCGCGAGCATCCTCGCCCTCGAGCGCACCGGGCTCAACTTCCTCGGCCGGCTCTCCGGCGTCGCCACGCTGACGGCGCGCTTCGTGGCCGAGACCGAGGGCACCGGGGCGCGCATCGCCGCGACGCGCAAGACGACGCCCGGCCTGCGCGCCCTCGAGAAGGCCGCGGTCGTGCACGGCGGCGGCCTGGCTCACCGCTTCGGCCTCTTCGACGCGGCGATGGTCAAGGACAACCACGCGGCGGCGGCCGGCGGCGTCGCCGCCGCGGTCGAGCGCGTCCGCGCCCACCTCGGGCACATCCACGGCCTCGAGGTCGAGGTGGACGACCTCGACCAGCTCGAGGAGGCGCTCGCCGCCGGGGCCGGCGTCGTGCTGCTCGACAACATGGATGCGGCCACGATCCGCGCCGCCGTCGAGCTCGTCGCCGGCCGCGCCGTCGTCGAGGTCTCGGGCGGCGTGACCCTCGAGCGTGTGCGCGAGCTCGCGGCGACCGGCGCCGACGTGCTCTCGGCCGGCGCGCTCACCACGCGCGCCCCGTGGCTGGACGTGGCTCTCGACCTGGAGACCTGACCGTGCTGCTCGTCGTCGACGTCGGCAACACGCAGACCGTCATCGGCCTCGTCGAGGGCGGCGAGGTCGCGCACCACTGGCGCATCGCCACCGTGCGACACCGTACCGGCGACGAGATCGCCGGTCTCCTGCAGGGGTTCTTCTCCCTCGCCGGGATGCGCTTCACCGAAGACGTCGGCGAGGTCGGCATCGCCTCGGTCGTCCCCCGCCTCACGGCGCAGTGGACGGAGATGTGCGAGAAGCACCTCGGCGTGACCCCCTTCGTCGTCGGCCCCGGGGCGCGGAGCGGCATCCGCATCGCGATGAAGAACCCGATCGAAGTCGGCGCCGACCGCATCGTCAACGCCGTCGCGGCGTTCGAGTCGTACGGGGGGCCGTGCATCGTCTGCGACTTCGGCACGGCCACCACCTTCGACGTGATCTCCGCCACCGGCGACTACCTCGGGGGCGCGATCGCGCCCGGCATCGAGGTCTCGATGGAGGCGCTCACCACGCGGGCCGCGAAGCTCACCAAGATCGAGCTCGTCGAGCCGGCGCACGCGATCGGCAAGGCGACGGCCGAGAGCCTGCAGTCGGGCATGGTGTACGGCTTCGCCGGTCAGGTCGAGGGCGTCGTCCACGCGATCTGGGAGGAGCTCGGCGAGCAGGCCCGCGTCGTCGCCACCGGCGGGCTCGCCGAACTGATCGCCCGGCACACCGCGGTCATCGCGGCGGTCGACCCCTTCCTCACGCTGCGCGGCATCGAGCTGGTCATGCGTCGTCAGCACCCGGCCTGAGCCGGGGCGGCGGGGGAGCGCCGGTGAGCCGCGGGCAGGCACGGCGCGAGCGACCGGAGCGGGAGGTCGCGCGGTGCGCACCGGCGGCGATGTCGAGTGCCGATGAGCCGGGAGAGGCCGTGAGACGGCAGAGCGACAAGCGCGAGCCGCCGGCGTCGCCGTTCGCGCGCTCCCTCCACATCGGCCGCCTGCGGCTGGAGCAGCGCCTCTTCATGGCGCCGATGGCGGGGATCACGACGCCGGCCTTCCGCCGCAGCGTGCGCCGCTGGGGCGCCGGGCTCGTCTTCACCGAGATGATCTCGGCCTACGGCCTCTGCTACGGGGGCGCGCGTACGTTCGCCTACCTTGAGTGCGACGAGGACGAGCACCCGATCGGCTTCCAGCTCTTCGGCGCCGACGCCGACTACCTCGCCCGCGCCGCCGACCTCTGCGCGGGCGCCGGCGCCGACCTGGTCGACCTCAACATGGCCTGCCCGGTGCGCAAGGTCCTGAAGACCGGCGCCGGCGCCGCCCTGCTCGGCGACCACGACCGCGCCGAGGAGATCGTGCGCGAGGTGGTCGCCGCCGTTGGCCCCGAGGTCCCGGTGACGGTGAAGCTGCGCGCGGGGCTGCGCGAGGGCGACGAGGCGGGGCGCCGCCTGGCGCCCCGCCTCGTCGCCGCCGGCGCCGCCGCCGTCTTCTTCCATCCACGCACCGTCACCCAGCTCTACCGCGGACGCGCCGACCACCGGCTCACCGAGGAGCTCGCGGCCGAGCTGCCGGTGCCGGTCGTGGCCTCGGGCGACGTGGACGGCCGCC
>JAZBOM010000561.1:0-7454 GCA_036351205.1 Thermoleophilia bacterium
CCGACCCGAGATGCGGGCGCTCCCAGAACCCCCGAAGCTCACGGCGAGAGATCGATGATGGTCGAGTCGTAGTAGACCCTCATCTGCACGACCTTGCCGTCGCGGACGTCCATGACGATCGCCCCCGGGACCGAGAAGGCGTCCATGTCGATCGTCCCGCCCGTCCTCGTGCGCAGCACGGCCCAGCCGGGCCCGGCGATGGGCGGCTCGATGGCGAGCGACTCGATGTCCGTGATCCGCGTCGTCCCCTCGTGCCAGGCCAGCACCGCATCCACACCGCGCAGGGGCCCGTCGGTGGAAGTGTCGAGGAACACGATGTCGGGGTCGTAGACCTTCTCGAGGGCGGCGAAGTCGCCGGTCCGCGAGAGCACCTCCCGCACCGTGTCGGCGGCAGCTCGCGCCTCCTTCGCCGTGTCGTCGGCTTCGGCCGCGGCCGTCGTCGCCTTCCAGCCCTTCGTCACCACGCCCGTCTCGTGCGGGTCGCCGATGATCTCCTCATGCGTGATCCTGCCGTCGCTCACGGCGAGCATGTCGACGTAGGGCACCACCATCGTCGGGTCGTCGGGGTCGTCCATGACGGCACCCGCGATGACGGCGACGCCCGGCGCCACGTACGTCCTTGCCGCAGGGCTCCAGTAGAGGTTGGACTCCCACATACCCCAGATGTACTTGGCCGTCATCAGGTCGTCGACCCTGGTGCGGTCGAGCCAGGCGTCGAGCGTGAACTCGGGTGCGTAGAACTCGGCCACGCGGGGCGACACGGCGCGTTCCCGCACGGCAGCCTGGTACTCCCGCAAGACCGCCCGCGTCTCCTTCAGGCCGTCGGTGCCGCACTCCCAACGCGTCGTCCCGAACTGCGTCGAGGTCTCGGTGGCCGACGGCGAGGGAGCCACCGTCGCCGTGGGCGAACTCGCCCCTTGCCCCTGGCCCTCCGTGTCTGTCTCCTCGCCGCAGCCGCACGCGGCGACGGCCGCCACGGCCAGCACGAGGGGCAGGACGAGCGCCAGGGGCACGACGAGCGCGAGACGCGCCGACCTCATCCTGACTGCAGCCCGTTTTGTCGCCCGAGTCGTCTTCGCGAGCATCTTCATCGCCGTACCCCTTTCTGCGCGAGCGTCCCTGAGGCTGTTCCGCAGGCCGTGCGCCGAGCTCTCCGCCGAACGACCTGGCCCTCCGCCTCTTGGGACACCGCGGGGGCCGCGCTCCTTCGGTCGCCCTCGTGCGCCGCCCGCCTGCCACCGGCGGTCACGGGCCGATCGCCTCCAGCGACTCGGCCACGGCCACGAGCTCGTGCTCGCTCGCGGTGCCGGCGACGGTCAGCAGGAGGCCGTCCTTGACCGCCCACAGATGGGGCGTCGTGATCTTGGGCGCCACGACGACCATCGCCGTCGCGCCGGCGAAGGCGCCGGATCTGAGCGTCACCTCGTGGCGCATCAGCTTGGCCCAGGTCGGCTCGGGCTCGAACGGGTCCGTGTCGGCCACGTACTCCGGGTCCTCGACCCGCCTGGTGGTCACGGTGAGGGCGTCGAAGCCGCGCGCGTACTGGAGCGCGAAGACGCGACGGCCCTCGACGAGACCGTTGACGGTGGTCGAGCGGAGCGCGGCCGCGGCGCCGACCAGCGTGAAACCCTGCGGCACGGCGTCGGGCGCGAGAGTCGCGTAGCCGTGGAGGCTCTGCGCGTCGCTCGGGTCCACGCGGCGGAAGCCCTCGTTGACGCGCGTCGGGTCGGCGCCCTGCGCCGGGTCGAGCACGAAGACGCCACGCGGCAAGGGCTCGTCGAAACGAAGGTCACGGTAGCGCACCTCGAGGACCACGATCTCGTCCTGGACCGCCTGGAAGCGAAGGGGCAGCGACGTCGCACGGTCGATCGTGAACACGTAGAGAGGCGAGGCCTGGGTCACCGCCGGGCGGGCGGACGCCGAGGCCAGCGAGCAGGTGACCAGCCAAGCCGGCCGGCCCTCGTACGTGGTGGCCTCCACCGCCGCCCCGCGCGCCGCCTCGAGCGCGCGCACGCCGGCGCTGAAGTCGTACTGCGTGATGATGCCGGCCCAGCGGTCGGGTGGGCCCATCGGGTACTGCAGGCGCTCGATCAGGCCGCGCTGGCGAGAGTGCACGCCCAGCGTCCCGGTCCGGGCATCGTAGGCCACGTCGTCGGTGAGGCCCACGGCCCCCTCCGGGAACCATCCGGTCTCTGGCTCCCCGACGAGGGTGAGCCGGTAGCTGCCGTCGGCGCGCATCGCCAGGCGATAGCGGTCGGTGCGTGCCTCATGCGTCCCCTGCCACATGTCCCACTCGACGATCGTCAGCTCCACGTCCGTCTGCAGGGTGCGGCCCGACGAGAAGGCGACGAGCGCCCGCTGCAGCACTTCGCCGGCGCTCACGGACTCGGGCCCCCTGCTCCGCGGCCCGCCGAAGAGTGCGGCGGCGATGAGCACGCAGATGGCGGCCGCGGCGAGGCCGAGGCGTACGGCGGGGCGGCGCGGCACGAGCGCGAAGACACGCCGCCTGCGGGGCTGCGGCTCCGCCGCCTCCGCCGCGGTCCGGACGGCGGCGCGGACGTGCTTGCGCTCCTCGTCGCTCGCGGGGGGCGGCTGCAGGTCGCGCAGCGCCTCGCGCAGCCGCCTGTCGAGATCGTCGTTCACGACTCCCCCCCGCCGTCCGATCCCTCGCTGAGGCAGCGCGCCAAGGTCATGCGGGCCGCCGACAGGCGTGACGCGACCGTGCCCGGTGGGATCCCGAGGATGCTCCCGGCTGTGCGGTAGTCGAAGTCCTGCTCCAGGACGAGGAAGACCACCGCGCGGTGACCGGGCGGGAGCGACGCGAGCGCCGCCGCGAGCTCGAGGCGCCGGACGACCTCGTCGGCGAAGTCCGGCGCTTCTCCCGACTGCAGTCCGTCCACGTCGGGGACGGGGACGGAGCGATCGCGGCCGCGGAGCATGTTGAGGCACGTCCTGAAGGTGATCTGGTAGAGCCAGGTGCCGATGCTGCTGTCGCCACGGAAGCCGGGCAGGCCGCGGAAGGCCCGGACGGCGACCTCCTGCATCGCGTCGTCGAGGAGGGCCCCGTCCCCAAGGGTGCGGTACGCCAAGCCGCGCAGGCGGTCCGCGTACTCGTCGTAGAGCCTGAGGAAGGCGTCGCTGTCGCCGTGCCGCGCGGCGTCGACGGCGTCGCGCGGCACGGCGCTGCGGGTCGACGTCCAATACCCGGCTGCCACGGCGGCGCCCCACTCGCTCGTGGCCACAGCGTTTGCCACAGGACCGTTCACCTCACAGTACACCTGGCGCCGATGGTAGGAGCGTTGCGCAACGGACTCCCCAAGTGTTGAGACACAGGAACACGGCCCTGTCTTCATCCGCTCCGCCGGGGCGGGCGGACGCAGCCCCAAGGAGACCCGGAGACGACCGGTCGAGCTCGCGGCGCCGCTCACGCTCACCGAGGCGCTCGGCCTTGACTTCCGCCCCTCCGGTGCCGCAGATGGTGGTCAGCGCAGCGAAGGAGCCCCGATGACCGAGCCCGTCATGCACCGGAACGAGAGCGACTACCCCTGGGAGCTCGACCCCGACGACGCCCACCGGGCCGCCCGCATCCGTGTGCGCACCTTCGTCTCCGGCGGGCGCACGGAGACGAGCGGCCTCAGCATGGGCGTCTTCGAGATGCCGCCGGGCGCCGCGCTCGACCCCCACAGCCACCACCCGCAAGAGGTCTACTACGTGACCGCCGGCGAAGCCGAGATCTACCTCGACGGCGCCTGGCGACCGTTGCGCGCCGGCGACGTGCTCTACGTGCCCGGCGACACCGTGCACGGCGCCCGCAACCGCGGGTCGGCGCCGTGCACGATCGTCTGGGCCTTCCCCACCGACTCCTACGACGAGATCGAGTACTTCCCCGCCGGCGAGGGCCGCGCGACGGCCGGCTGACGGTCGCCGCGCGGCCTGGCGCCGCGCGGGCCCGCGACGCGTGGCAGCGCGCCGGCGGAGGCCCGCCGCGCGGCGACGGGGATCAGCAGCAGCCCGAGCGCGAGGACGATCCGTCGCGCCCACGGCATCGGGTCCCAGAAGAGGGCGATCTTGCTCTCGACCTCGCGTCGCAGGTCGAAGTCCTCGGGCAGACGGAGGCTCAGGATCCCGCCCTCCCTGTCGGCGAGCACGAGGGCGTCGTTCTCGTTGGCCGTCGGCACCTTGCCGGGGTAGTCCACCCACATGTGGTCGATCGAGTTCCGCAGGTTGTACGGGATCCCCTTCGCCGCAAGCACGCTCATGAGGACCACGGCGCGGGCCTCGCAGTCGCCGCGGCCGTCGGCGACGGCCTCGGCCGCGGTGGGGAAGCGCCAGGGCACGCCGCCGACCTCCCAGTCGGTCGCGTACGGCAAGCGTCGGAGCACCTCGGCTTCGATCTCGCGGGGGTCGTCGGGCAGCTGCGCGGCGAGCCCCGATACTGCACCGGCGTCGGCGCGCGGCTGCGCGACGTTGCGGAAGCTGGCCACCAGCACACCAGGGTCGGGATACAGCACCACGAGGGCCCACCAGAAGAGGAGGAAGAAGAGAGTGCCGCGGGAGAAGCTCATACCCTATTGTAGCCGCTGCCGAGGCCGGGCGAGCGTCCTGATCGGGGCGAGCCCGACCGTCGAGACCCGCGAGGCCAGGGCGGGAGCGAGGGCGCGTGAGCCCGCTCAGGCCAAGACACGACCCGGGAGCCGCCGCCGAGGCTACGACAGGCCGGTGAACGACCCGGGAGCCGCCGCCGAGGCTACGACAGGCCAGCGAACGACCCGGGAACCCCCTCCGGGGCTACGACAGGACCGCGGCGAGCAGCCAGACGAGCGGGAAGAGCACGAGCTGGTGCGTCAGGTAGATGAGCAGCGAGTGGCGGCCCAGGGACCCGAGCCAGGCCGTCCGCCGCTCCCAGTCGGGCGGCGAGAACCGGCGCGCGCCGTCCGCGTACCAGGTCCTGCCCACGGCGAAGCCGAGGAGGGCGAAGCCGGCCCACGGCGTCAACGGGTACCAGTCGACCGTGGCGCGCGGGGCGTCCCAGCCGAGGATCGCCAGCCAGGGCTGCGGAGCGGGGCCATCGAGGAGCCCGCTCCACCCGATCGCCAGCAGGGCCACGCCGAGCAGGGCGTTCACAACGGCGCCGAGGCGGGCGGTGAACGCGAGCACGAGCGTGCACGCGGCCAGCAGGTGGAGGATGCCGAAGTAGACGAAGCTCTCCGGCAGCGCCACCCAGGTGCCCAGGGTGACGAGGCCGGCCGCGCCGCCGATCAGAGCCACCCGGTAGGCGGCGCGGCCGGCCTCCGACCTGCGCGCAGCGCGCGTGCGGTCGCGATCGAGCGACACGGAGAGGCCGAGCAGCAGGATGAACGCGCCGGCGATGGGGCCGGAGAAGTAGCTCGAGGCCTCACCGAGGTCGGTGTCGGCGAAGTACGCCCAGTCCCAGGCGGCATGGAAGATCACCATGGCCACGATGGCGAGACCCCGCGCGGCGTCGACCTCCCAGAAGCGCGCGCGGGCGCCGCCGGCCTTGCTCAAGAGGTGCTCGTCCGTTTCCCGGTCCTTCCCCCCGACGCCACCACGGACGGGCGGCCGCGTCGGCTCAGCGGCCGGCCGTGAGCCGTACTCTACCGCCGATGCCCCCGAGAGCGGCGCGGAGGCGGGCCGGACTCGCGCCGCGCCGCGACGGGGGGCCGTGCACTCGCGCGGACTGTCGGTCGCGGCGCGCCGGACGGGCGCGCGCGCTGGCGAGCTATCGGCTCGCGCGCACCGGGTGAGGGTCGCGCCGCAGTGACACCGTGGCCGCCCCGGACAATGCGTCGCCCCCACTGTTGAGGCCGTACAGGGCGAGCAGGGCGCGGCGGCGCCCGAAGCGGGCGCGCAGGGCGCGGCGGAGCTCGTGGCGGAAGGCGGCGGCGGCGGCCACGTCGTCCTCCGTCGCCGCCCGTCCCCCGAAGAGCACCGTCTGGACGCGCCCCACCAGGGGCGCCGCCTCGACGCCGAGCCGCTCCTTCGACAGCACGGCCAGCTCGTCGAGCGTGTACGAGCTGGGCACCACGACGCCGTAGTCCCTGAGCTCGGCGTCGACCAGGGCGAGCGACACCCGGAGACGCCGGTCGAGGTCGGCGTCTCCCAGGCCGCGCCGCCGCAGGAGGGCACGGCCGATCGGCCACGCCACGGCGGTCACGGCGACCGCCGACAGGACCGCCCACAGAACGACGTGTGGGGCCCCCGTGGATCGCGGCAGGGCCTGGGACCCGACCGAGGGCAGCCCGCGCGACACGTCCTCGCTCAGGCCGCGCGGGACCTCGACGTCGACGGCCTCGAGCGCCTCGCCTTCGCGCTCGAGCCGCGCCGCGAAGAAGGGGTCCCGGAAGCCGTCGCCGGTGGACGACCCGCCCGAACCCGGCATGCGGATGCCGGTCGTGGGCTCGAAGGCCACCCAGCCGACCCGGGGGAAGTAGACCTCGACCCAGGCGTGAGCGTCGTTGCTGCTCACCACGTAGCTGTCCTCGTCCACCTTGTCGCCGGTGGCGAACCCCACGGCGACCCGCGCGGGGATCCCGTTGAAGCGCACGAGCACCGCCATCGCCCCCGCGAAGTGCTGACAGAAGCCGAGCCGCGAGTCGAAGAGGAAGGAGGCGTACGGCGAGCTCTGTCGCGGCGACGGAGTGGTGAGTGAGTAGAAGTAGTAGACGCGCAGGTACCTCTCGATGCGGAGCACGATCTCGTAGGGGTCGGTCGCGTCCTTCACGATGTCCTGGTTGAGGCGGTAGAGGCCGAGCCACTCGAGGTGCTGCGGCGTCGCCTTCATGGCGGCGCGCCAATCCGCCTCGAGCGCCGTCGCCGCGCTGTCGGCCGGGGTCGGGAAGGGCAGCTCGGTGAGACGCTGGACGTGCTCGGGGTAGTCGCGGCCCCGACCGACGAGGTCCTCCGGCTTCAGCTTGGGCACCGTGGCGGTGAGGGCGTAGCGCGTGCCGGCGGGGAGCGGCTCCGGAGAGCCCAGGGCGCCGTTGCTGTCGGTGCGCACGGCGGCATCGTTGGCCACGACGAGCGTACGGGCGACGCCGCCGGTGAGGTAGTAGCGGCTCTCCATCCCCCCGATCTCGAACTTCTGCCGCACGAGCGTGCCCCTCGGGACGAGGTCGGCCGCCGGGACCGGGTACGTGTAGTCCCGGGCCTCGGGGTCGGGCTCGAGCCAGCTCTCCCTCGAACCCTTCGCGTACCAGCCGTCGCCGTTGAAGCGGTTCAGCGCGTTGGCCCGCCAGTATGAGGCGACCGGGGAGGTGACCTCCATCACCGGCTCGTCCCGGTCCGGGTCGAGCAGACCGGCGTACCCCTCCATCGAGTCGAAGCTGAAGCGAGCGTCGCCGTGGCCGACGTCCCAGGCGCGCCAGTCCTGCCAGGGGTCAGCGGCGGCGAACGACGTCGACCCCACGACCCAGACGGCGATGCCGATGGCCGCC
>JAZBOM010000562.1:0-2217 GCA_036351205.1 Thermoleophilia bacterium
CGCCACGCAGGCCCGCTCGTCCGCGCCGAATGGGCGAAACTCTTCGCGGATGGCGTCATCGAAGGCCACACCGCCGTCCTCAAGGAGCCCTACGCGGACGCGCCCGACATGCACGGCGACCCGGTCTGGGCGGGCGACGGCCTCCTCGGGGCCTCCGTCGCGGCCGCCAGGGCGGGGTTCAAGCTGCACTACCACGCCATCGGCGACGCCGCCACGGCCCTGAGCCTCGACGCGATCGAGGCCGCGCGAGCGGCGACCGGCGGCGCTGTGGACCGCCCGCTCATCACCCACCTCCAGGTCGTCGACCTCGCCGACCTGCCGCGGTTCGCGAGCCTCGGCGCCGTCGCCGCCGTGCAGCCCAACTGGTTCCTCAAGGAGGAGCTCTACCGCACGCGTCAGGTGCCCTACCTGGGGGAGGAACGGGCCGAGCGCGAGTACCCGATGCGCAGCCTCTTCGAGCACGGCATCCTCGTGGCGGGGGCGAGCGACTACCCGGTGCCCCCGGCGCCCGACCCGCTGGTCGGCATCCAGCGCGGCGTGCTGCGCCGCGACCCGGCCGACGCGAGCGAGCCCGAGCCGCTGTGGGCGGATGAGGCCGTGCCCGTGGAGTGGATGCTCGACGCGTACACGGTCAACGGGGCGCGGGCGCTTGGGCTCGAGGATGAGGTCGGCTCACTGGAGCCGGGCAAGGTCGCGGACCTCGTCGTCGTCAGCCGCGACCTGCTCTCGATCCCGGCCGAGGAGATCACCACGGCCGCGGTCGAGCTCACGCTCTTCGGCGGGCGGCCGGTGTACGCCGCCGGTCCCTTCGCCGGCATGGCCGGCGACTGACCGGCGGCGACTCCGGGCCGGCGGGGCTCTCACCGTCCTGTCGCCGCCTGAGCCGGCGGCGCCTCGGTCGCCCGGTCTCAGTCGCCGGGGATGAGGCCCCGCGCGGGAACGATCGCTCAGTCGCCCGGGATGAGCCCGCGCGCGCAAACCGTCGCTCGTTCGCCCGGGAAGAGGTCCTGCGCGGGAACGATCGCTCAGTCGCCCGGGATGAGCCCTCGTGCCCGCAGGTGGGCGATGGAGTCGCGGACGGAGCGCTCGTCGAGGAGCTCGAGGATGACGGTCGCCTGCGCGGCGCGCGCCGCGGCGAGGACGAGACGGGCGTCGACGACGCCCGTCCCCAGGGTGCCGTGAGGGTCGGCGCCGTCGGCCGGTCCGCGGTTGTCGTGCAGGTGGACGTGCCGGAGGCGGGCCCGCGGCGCGAAGAGGAAGTCGTGGAGCACCCCGGTGATCGCCGCGTGACCCGTGTCGAGCGCGAAGCCGAGCGCTCCCAGGTCGAGGTCGCCGGGGGCGTTGAAGTGCGAGGTGCCGCTGCCGGGCATGTTCTCGACGACCACGAGGACCCCCAGCTCGGCCTGCAGCCCGGCGAGGTCCTCGAGCGTGCGCTCGAGGGCGGCGAGGCTGCGGGCGTCGCGCTTGCGACGTCCTTCGTCGTAGTCGGGGTGGACGACGTAGCGGACGGCTCCGATCTCGGCCGCCGCCTCGAGGTGGCGGCGGTGCTCGGCGACGGACCGCCGCCGCCGCCGCTCGCTGGTCGCGGCGGGCTCCAGGTCCTCCCACGGGCCGTGGACGGTGAGGCGCAGGCCGCTCTCGCGGGCGGCGCGGCGGTTCTCGGCCGAGAGCAGTGTGTGGCGGTCGCCCGAGTAGATCTCGGAGAGCTCCGCGTAGTCCGCGACGTGCTCGAGCGCCTCGCCCAGCGGCAGGTGCTCCCAGAGGTCGCTCGGCAGGCCGATGTCGGGGGGGAGCAGCACGCCACGAAGTGTAGCGCAGCCTGCGGGGCTGCTGCGTCGCGACCGGCGGTGCGTCGCGAGCCCGGGGCCGCTGCGTCGCGACCGGCGGTGCGTCGCGAGCCCGGGCGCCGCGGGGCGCCGCGCCGCGGTCGTGCGCCGGTCGCGGAGGAGCCGCCCCGCCTCGTGCGCTAGGATGCCCCCGACCGCCGCCACCGGGAGAAAGGGACGGACCCGTGACACCGATCGCGCGTATCCAGGCCGAGCACGGCATCGTCGGCCGCGAGTCCGAGCTCGCCCTCGCCCTGGCCGTGCTCTCCGCCGGCCGCCACCTGCTCCTCGAGGGCCCGGTCGGGGTGGGCAAGACCACCCTCGCCCTCGCGGTCTGCGCCCACCTCGCAAAGCCCACCGTGCGGGTCGACGGCGACGACCGCTACTCGGA
>JAZBOM010000563.1:0-2333 GCA_036351205.1 Thermoleophilia bacterium
GATCCCCACCGTGGTCGTGGGCGGCGCGGCGGAGCTGGTCGAGCCGCGGCTGCCGGAGCAGTTCGAGGTCGTCGGGGTACGGCCGGAGGACGACCGCGCGGCCGCGGAGGAGGCGCTTCGCCGCGGCGAGGCGGTCGTCGCCTTCGTGACCCCGGCGGCGGCCGGCGAGCCGGCCACGGTGCTGATCGACGGTTCCGAGCTCTTCGCCGCCCAGGCGGCGCTCCGCCGCATCTCCGCGGCCCAGGCGATGGCCGGGGGCGTGCAGGGGTCGCCCGGCGCCGGCTCGGCCGCGGGCGACTCCGGCTCGGCCGGGGGCGACTCCGGCTCGGCCGAGGGCGACGCCGGCTCGACCGCCGACGGCGTCGTGCCTCTCCCCGCCGCGGCGCAAGAGGCCCTCGCCGTCATCGGCGCGGCCGAGATCGACGTGCTCTACAACCCCGACCTGCGCACCGCGGTGATCATGGTGCCCGGGCTGTGTGGCATCATCCTCGTGTTCATCGGCACCATCGCGACCGCCCTCGGCGTGGTGCGCGAGCGCCAGACCGGCACCATGGAGCAGCTCGCCGTCATGCCGTTCCGCCCGCGCGACGTCTTCATCGGCAAGATCGCCCCCTACCTCGCCATCGCCGCCATCGACATGGCGGTCATCGTCGCCGTCGGCATGCTCCTCTTCGACGTGCCCTTCCGTGGCTCCGTCGCGACCTTCGCCCTCGGCTCGGCGCTCTTCCTCTTCGTCACCCTCGGTCTCGGCGTGCTCATCTCGACCGTTTCGCAGACGCAGGGGCAGGCGATCCAGCTGGCGATCATGACGATGGTGCCGCAGTTCCTGCTCAGCGGCCTCTTCTTCCCCCTCTACGCGATGCCGTGGGGCGTGCGCTGGATCGGCTACCTGCTCCCCCTCACGTGGTTCGTCAAGATCGCCCGCGGGGTGATGGTGCGCGGCGCGCCGATCGACTCTCTCTGGCTGCCGTTGCTCGTGCTCGCGGTCATGGCGGCCGGCGTCTTCACCCTCTCCACCCTGCGGTTCAGGCGCGATCTGGCGCCGGCCGGACCCGCGAGCCGCGCGGATACCGACGGCGGCGCGCCGGCCGACGGCGAGCTGTCGCCCGACGGCGACGACCCGGCGCGGCCGGTGGAGGTGGCGTCGTGACCGAACGCGGCGCCGGCATCACGTGGGGTGTCGACGAGCTCACCGTGCGCTACGGCTCACGCACCGCTCTCGACGCGGTCAGTGTCGCGGTGCAGCCCGGGGCGATCACGGTCGTCGTCGGCGGCGACGGCGCCGGCAAGACGACGCTGCTGCGCGCGCTGGTGGGGATCGTGCCCCACTCCGGGCGCGTGCGCCGCCCGTCGCGGCGCGACATCGGCTACATCTCGGGCACGGCAGGCCTCTACGCCGACCTGACGGTCGACGAGAACATCGCCTTCGCCGGCGGCGCCTACGGGCTGACCGGCGACGAGCGCGAGCGCCGTGCCGCCCGTCTGCTCGAGCAGACCGGCATCGCCGGGGCGCGCGGGAGACTGGCCGGGCGGCTGTCGGGCGGCATGCGGCAGAAGCTCGCCTTCGCCCTGGCGATGCTGCATCGGCCGAAGCTGCTCGTCCTCGACGAGCCCACGACGGGCGTCGACCCGGTGAGTCGCAGCGAGCTCTGGCGGCTCATCGCCGGCGCGGCCGCCGACGGCGCCGGCGTGCTGGTGACCACGACGTACCTCGACGAGGCCGAGCGCGCCGCCCGCGTGCTCGTGCTCGACGGCGGCCGCGCCGTCGCCGCGGGGTCGCCGCAGGCGGTCGCCGCGGCCCTGCCGCGGCCGTTGCCGGCGGCGAGCCGGACGGGCGCCGGCCGAGCGGGGGTGGGCGCTGCCCGGGTCGCGAGCGCCGAGGCGGGCCCCCGCGGAGACGCCGACGGCGCGCCGCTCGCCGAGGCCCGCGCCGTCACGCGCCGCTTCGGAGCCTTCGTCGCCGTCGACGGCGCCGGCCTCGCCGTCCGCCGTGGCGAGGTGGTCGGGCTCCTCGGCGCGAACGGCGCCGGCAAGACGACCGTGATCCGCATGCTGCTGGGCCTGCTGCGACCGTCGGCCGGTGACGCGCTGCTCTTCGGGGCGCCGCCGTCACGGGCCGCGCGGCGACGCCTCGGCTACGTGCCCCAGGGTCTCGGCCTGTGGGAGAACCTGACCGTGGCCGAGAACCTGACCTTCGCCGCGTCGGCCTTCGGGTCATCCCGGCCGCCGCTCGACGCCGAGCTCGCCGCGGCGGCGGACGAGCTCGTCCGCGATCTCCCGCTCGGTCTCCGGCGGCGCCTCGCCTTCGCCTCCGCATTGGCCCACGGACCCGA
>JAZBOM010000564.1:0-5076 GCA_036351205.1 Thermoleophilia bacterium
CGACGCCGGGAAGCCCGGAGGGACCGCGGGGACAACGGTGCTCACGCTCCACGAGTACATGCGGCGCCTCGTCAACGTGGAGTTCACCGAGGAACAGCTCCACCGGAGCGCCTTCTGGAAGGAGGAGCTCCCCGCGCTGGCGCTCGAGAGGCTGCTCGACGGCCCGGGCGCCGCCGCGAACGCCGGCGCCGGCGCCGCGTCTGGCGCCGCCGGCTCGGGCGCGCTGCGGCGCCTCGTGCCCGGCGGGGGAGAGGCCTTCGACGAGCTCATCCTCGACGAGGGCCAGGACATGCTCCGCGAGAGCTACCTCGACGTGCTCGACCTGAGCTTCGCCGGCGGGTTCGCCGAGGGCCGCTACCGTATCTTCGGCGACTTCGCCCACCAGGCGATCTTCGACGCCGCCGACCTGACCTTCGAGGACCTGCAGGCGCGCTGCCCGACCGCCTTCATCGCCGACCTCGCGGTCAACTGCCGCAACACGCCGCGCGTGCTGGCGCTGGCGCGGGGGGTCGACGCCGAAGAGTCGGGCCGCATCGCGCGGCCCGACGACGGCGTCGAGCCCGTCGTGCGCTTCTACCGCGACGCCGAACACCAGTGCGACCTGCTGGGTGAAGCCCTCGACCAGCTGCGCGACGAGGGCTTCACGGGTCCGCAGGTCGTCGTCCTCTCGCCGCACAACGACCAGGCCTGCGCCGCGGCGGGGTTCTGCGGGATGGGCGCGGCCGCGGGCGGGGGCGCGTCGGCGCGCGGGGGCGACGAAGATGCGCCCTCTGCCGACGACCCGGCGCCGGCGGACCGCCGCGCCTGGCGCGACCGCCTCGCGCCGCTCGTCCCGACTGGTCAGCACGAGCCCGACCTGCGCTCGGGCAAGACCAAGTACGCGAGCATCTATCGCTTCAAGGGCCTCGAGTCGCGCGCCGTCGTGCTCACCGACATCGACCGTCTCGAGACCGCGCACGAGCGCGACCTCTTCTACATCGGCGCCACGCGCGCGACGCAGCGGCTGATCGTGCTGGCGCACGACAGGCTGCGCGCGCTCCACACGTTGCGCGCGCGCTAGGCGGGCCGCCGAGACGGTCGCCGGCTCCGTGCTGGATGCCCGCATGGCAGCCGGCGGAGTCGTGACGTTCCCTCCCGGTCTCGCACCCATGTGCGGGTTTCCGGTCTGAGTGCCTCCGCCAAACGTCGACCCTCGGTGGATCCAGTCGTCAACTGGTCAGACCGTACGTGGGCCTCCACTGACTGGCTGAGATGCGCCAGGTTCCTGGCGCACGGTCGTCGGCCGACCGCGAACGTGAGTCGAGATAGGCCCACGCGCTTGTGCTTATGTCAAAACTGATATACCGTTGTGGGAGTCGCCGATGGACAAGCCCTTGGTCTGGCTCCATGGCGAGGTCAGGTCGCCACCGCTCTCGAGGGCCGCAAGAGTCGAGGCGGGCGTCCTTCTGCGACGACTGCAGCACGGCGAAGCCGTCGGCATGCCACACGCCCGCGCCATGCCGTCGGTCGGGGCCAGGTGTCACGAGCTTCGCATCGTCGATGCGGGGGCTTCCTGGCGCATCGTGGTTCGAGTCGACGCCGACGCCGTGGTCGTGGCCGAGGTGTTCCGCAAGACGACACGGCGGACACCGGGTGCGGTCATCGAAGTGTGTCGCCGGCGGCTGCGTCTGTACGACGTCGCGGCGCGGGGTGGAGGTGAGCTCGATGCGCAAGGGCAAGAAGACCCGGCTTGAGTCCGGAGGCTGGCGTGTCGGCGATGCTGCCGAGTTCCTCGAGCTCTCGCCCGGAGAGGCGGCGTTCGTCGACGTCAAGCTCGCTCTGGCCGAGCACCTGCGCAGCTTGCGTCACCGCTGTGGCTGGACCCAGACAGAGGTCGCGGAGCGTATCGGTTCGAGCCAGTCTCGGGTGGCGAGGATGGAGGCGGCCGACGCCTCCGTCACGCTCGACCTCATCGTCAGGTCGTTGCTCGCTCTGGGTGCGACCGTCTCGGAGGTCGGCCGGGTCATCGGGCGCGCTGCATAGGCCCTGGCCTTCCCCGCGTCCGGCGACGCTCTCCGGGTCGTCCGTCCCCGCCGCGGTGTATCCTCGGTGGAGGGTGCGCCGGCTGCGCGAGGGGGAGGCATGACCACACCAAGAGACGGCTCCTACATCTGGGTCACGTGGATCACCGGGCTCATGTCCGCCGACAAGCAGTGCGAGTGGGCGGCCTGGTTCCGCGCCCACTTCCAGGGCTTCGACCGCGTGCCCAGCGACTTCGACCTCGCCGCGTGGAAGGCGGCGCACGGCGAGATGGTCCGCGCCCGTGCCGACGAGCTGCGCGGCGAGGGCTACACGGTCTTCGTCGAAGGCCAGAACAAGTTCACCCTCAAGGGCAGGGCGGCGACGCTGGGCGGCGTGCCCGACCTGGTCGCCGTGCGCGACGGGGCCGGGCTGGTCGTCGACTGCAAGTCGGGCAAGCAGCGCGACTCCGACGCGTTCCAGGTGCTCACCTACATGCTCGTCCTGCCGCTGACCCACGAGGCCTGCCGGCACGTGAGCCTCGCCGGCGAGGTGCAGTACCGCGACTCGCGCCTGCCGATCGCGCCCGAGAAGCTCAGCGGCGAGCTCAAGGGCCTGATCCGCGCGACCATCGAGCGCGTCGGCGGTGACGCGCCCGCGGCTCGCGTGCCCAGCGCGAGCGAGTGCCGCTTCTGCGACATCACGGCCGCCGACTGCCCGGAGCGGGTCGACGAGGCGGCGAGCGCCGGCGGGGCGGCGGGCGAGGTCGCGACCGACCTGTTCTGACTTGGCGCGCCGCGAGCGCGACGTGCCGCTCGCAGACGAGGGCGGGGTGCCGATGAGCGAGAGCGATCACAGACCGTTCGAGGTGACGGTGCCGCAAGGCTCTGCGGCACCGCTGATCGCGCACGTGCCGCACGCGGCGACGCACGTCCCCGAGCGCGTGCGGCGTTGCATCGTGCTCGACGACGCGGAGTTGCGGCGCGAGATCGTCCGCCTGACCGATTGGCACGTCGAGCGGCTGTTCTCGTGGGTGCCGAAGCTCGGGGGTGAGCTGTTCGCGAGCACGCTCTCGCGTGTGGCGTTCGACCCCGAGCGCTTCGAGGACGACTCGCACGAGCCGATGACTGCGGTCGGTCAGGGGGTCGTCTACACGGGCACGACGCAGCGCGGCACGCTGGCCGAGATCACCTCTGAGGAGCGCGCGTGGCGCATCGGGCACTGGTATCGGCCGTATCACGAGGCCCTCGAGGTCGCGGTCGGCGCGCTGCTCGCGCGGTTCGGCACGGCGCTCATCCTCGATTGTCACTCGTTCGCGACCGTGCCGCTGCCGAGCGAGCCCGACCAGAGGCCCGGCCGGCCGGACATCTGCCTCGGCACCGACGAGCTCCACACGCCGCTGACGCTGGTCGACGCTCTCGGGAGCTCGCTGGCCGCCGAAGGCCTTGACGTGCGGCGCGACGCCCCCTTCGCGGGGACGATCGTCCCGGCCCGTTTCTACGGGACCGAAGCCAAGGTCCGCTCCGTCATGATCGAGGTCCGGCGCGGTCTGTACTGCGACGAGGCCACCGGGGAGCCGGCGGCGCGCTTCGACGAGGTCGCGCAAGCCCTCGAGCGCGCCGTCGGCGGCGCAGTAGCGGGGTTCATCGGGCCGGAGTGAGCCGCCGGAACCGTGTGCGCGCCGCGGATGGCGCTCGGGCGCGGCGTCCCGTCGGCGCGGGCGCGGCGTCACACGGCGAGCGGGACCACGCCAGCGCTCGGGCGCGGTGTCACGCCGCGGCACTCGCCCTGTCGGGGCGCGGGCGCATCGTTCGACGGGCATAGACTGTGAGTGCAGACGCTCGCGGGGGGCCGCGTGAAGAAGATCCTCTACATCGACATGGACGGCGTGCTCGTCGACTTCGCGTCGTCCTTCGAGCACGTCTCCGACGGCATGCTGCAGGAGTTCGAGGGCAGGGAGGACGACATCCCCGGCATCTTCTCGCACATGGAGCCCAAGCCCGGCGCCCTCGAGGCCTTCCGTGAGCTCGCCGCCATCTACGACACCTACATCCTCTCGACCTCGCCTTGGGAGAACCCCTCCGCCTGGTCCGCCAAGCTCATCTGGGTCAAGACACACCTGGGTCGGCTCGCCCACAGGCGCCTCATACTCACGCACCACAAGGACCTCAATCGCGGCGACTACCTGGTGGACGACAACACCAAGAACGGCGCCGCTGAGTTTGAGGGCGAGCTCATCTGCTTCGGCAGTGAACGCTTCCCCGACTGGCCCGCCGTCGTGCGCTACCTCAGGGAGCGGGCCGGGGAGAAGGCGACGTGAGCGACACCTGGTACTTCGCCTACGGCAGCAACCTCTCCGTCGACCAGAAGATGTTCAGGACGGGCGCCATCCGCAAGGCCGTGCGCTGCCGGCTGCCCGGGTACCGCTTCGCCTTCAACAAGCGGATGGCCGCGGGCGAGGGGATGTACGCCAACATCGTGCGCGACGACGCGGCGACGGTGTGGGGGGTGGCTTACCTCTGCGACGACGACGCCGTCGCCGAGCTCGACCGCTTCGAGGGCGTCTCGTGGGGTCACTACCGGCGCGAGCAGGTGGAGGTCGTGACCGACGACGGCGAGGTGCTCGAGGCGCTCACGTACGTGGCCGGCCGGCGGTACGTCGGCGACGAGGGCTGGCCGCTGCCGCACTACCTGCGGATGATCCTCGACGGCGCTCGCGACCACGGGCTGCCGGAGGAGTACGTCGAGCACATCGAGGAGCTCGCGGGCGGACTCGCCGAGTAGGTCCTGAGGCCGCTCGAGCGCGCGCGGCCGATGGGGCGACCGCTCGGGCGCGCGGCCGGCACGCGCGGCCGCTCGAGCGCGCGGCGTCTTGTCGGGCGGCCGCTCGAACGCGCTGACTGCGCCGGTCAGGCATTGCCGCATCTGACCGTCCGTACTAGCATTACCATGTGCCCGGCGGCCGGCGAACCACGCCGCGGGCATCCGGTGAGCCTCGGGGGAGGCTCGCGATCGGAGGAGGGGGTCCGATGGTACCGCGCGTCCGTGCGTTCACTCTGTTCATCGCCGCGCTCGGCG
>JAZBOM010000565.1:0-8838 GCA_036351205.1 Thermoleophilia bacterium
ACCCGTTCGCCTCCTGTCTGCCGTTGCTGCTGCAGCTGCCGGTGTTCATCAGCCTGTACTACGCCATCCGGGGCACCGAAGAGATCAACTCCGCGAGCTTCCTCTGGATCGACAGCCTCGGCGACCCCAACACGTTCCTGCTCGTGATCTACGTGATCACCCAGCTCATCTCGACCGAGCTCACCCTGACGACGATGTCGGACCCGCGGCAGAAGTGGATGATGCGGGCGATGCCCTTCATCTTCGTCGTCATCCTGATCAACTTCCCCGCCGGCCTCTTCCTGTACTGGATCACCACCAACCTGTGGACGATCGGCCAGCAGCTCATCATCCGCCGGCTGGCGCCGGTCACGGCGAAGGGCGATGGCAAGGCGCCGAAGCGCAGCCGCTTCATGGAGTCGATGATGGTGGCCCAGCAGGAGCGCGCCCGTCAGCGCGAGGAGGCGCTGGAGGCGAAGTCGGGCGGCAAGACCGCGGGAGGCAAGACCGCGGCGGGCAAGCCCGGCGGCAAGGGCACCACGCGCAAGGGTGGGCAGCCGGCCAAGGGCGGGCGACCCGCCAAGGGCGGCCAGCAGGCCAAGGGCGGCCAGCAGGCCAAGGGCGGCCAGCAGGCCAAGGGCGGCCAGCAGCGTAAGGCCGGCCAGAAGGCCAAGGGCGGAGGCAAGCAGCCGTCCGGCGGTGGCCCGGGCGGGGCCAAGAGATCGACCGGCGGCAAGGGCGCCCCCGCCGGGAGTGCACAACCGAGCGGCGGCGAGCCGCAAGGCAGCTGACCGGCGTTCGAGGCGGAGGGTCGCGTGGACGAAGACTATCTCCCCGACGAGGCGGTCGAGGACGACGAGACTGATTTCGCGACCGTGGCCGCGGGGTCGACGGTCGAAGAGGCGCGCCGCACCGCGATCGCCCAGCTTCGCAAGGTGGTGCCCTCCTTCGACGAGTCCGATGTCGAGTTCATCGTGCTCGAAGAAGGCAGCCGCGGCGGCTTCTTCGGGCGCGGCAAGAGCCAGGCGCAGGTGGAGGCTCGCCTGCGGCCGGCGTCGGCCTCCGCGCCGGCCGCCGCCGTCGGCGACGACGACGGCGCCGAGGCCGTCGAGCGGCTGCGGGGCTTCCTCGAGCAGACCCTCGAGTTGATGGGCATCGACGCCGGGGTCGAGGCCGCGGAGACGCCCGACGGCGTGCGCGCCGACATCAGCGGCGACGACCTCGGCCTGCTGATCGGCCGGCACGGCTCCACCATCGACGCGTTGCAGTACGTCGCCGCCATCGTGGTCAACGGGGACCGTCGCCAGCGCAGGCAGGTCGTCGTCGACGCGGAGGGCTACCGCGTGCGCCGCGAGAGCATCCTGAGGGCGCTCGCCGAACGCACCGCGACGCGCGTCGCGCGCGACAACGCCGCCGTCACGCTCAAGCCGATGTCGGCTGCCGAGCGCAAGGTCATCCACGTGTACCTGAAGGACCACCCGCGCGTCGAGACCGTGTCCGAGGGCAACGAGCCCTTCCGCGCGGTCGTCGTCTCGCCTCGTCGCCGGGGCTGATACGGGGCCGGCGCCCCGGGGCGTCGCCCGCCCGTGCCGGCAGGCTCCGGCGCGTCCCTGCCGAAGAGGTCCGTGGTGCCTGCCGCGACGGCTCAAGTGCGCCCGAACCGGGGACGATAGAGACATGGAGCCGCCCGCCGGCGGTCCACGAACGCGCAGCTACCCCTGAGAGAGGGAGGAGAGACGATGCACCGCACGAGACTCACGACCGTACTGGTGGCGCTCCTGGCGCTGGCCGCCGTGTTCGCCTTCGCGGCCGGTTGCGGCGACAGCGACGAGCCGGCGGCCGAAGCGCCGCAGGTCGCCGAGCTGACGGCGGAGGAGATCGTCGCCCAGAGCGAGCAGGCCATGCAGGACATCACGAGCGCGTCGTTCAACGTCGATCTCTCGATGAAGGTCGAGGGCGACCCGAGCGAGGCCAGCGACCCGCAGGCGCAGGCGCTCATGCAGTCCCCGATCACCGTGAAGGCGAGCGGCGCGACCAGCGACGAGCCCGTCGCTGCCGACCTGTCGATGACCTTCGGTCTGATGGACCAGAACATCAGGATGGACATGCGGGCGAAGGACGACCAGGCCTGGGTCGCCTACCAGGACCAGTGGTACAAGGTCCCGGCCGAGGACTCCAAGAACGCGACCGGACAGCTCTCCGAGGGGGCCCTGCCGACCGAGCAGCTCAAGGACGTGGGGCTCGACCCGAACGAATGGGACCTGACCTGGGAGCTCGTCGGCACGGAGGACCTCGGCGGCACGCAGGTCTACCACGTGAAGGGCACGGCCGACGCGGCGAAGTTCGCCGAGAGCCTCATGAAGGCCCTCGACGATCCGCAGCTGGCCGAGAAGCTGGGGGACGATGCCGCGCAGCAGCTGCAGGGCACCAAGGCGCAGAGCGAGAAGGAGCTGCAGCAGCTGCAGAAGGCGCTCGAGGACGTGAGCGTCGACACCTGGTATGAGGTCGAGACGTTCTACCTGCGCAAGGTCGACGCCAAGGCCGCCTTCGACATGACCGGCCTCGAGGACGCCGAGGGCATGACGGCGATGGACTTCACCATGCTGGTCGAGCTCGACGGCTTCAACGAGCCGGTCGAGGTGGAGGCGCCGAAGGACGCGCAGCCGCTCGAGAAGCTGATGGAGGCCATGTTCGGCGGCATGTCGCTGGACGACATGAGCTTCTGAGATGACGGCGCCGAGAGGCGCCGAGGCAAGACGAGACGACGGCGGGGTGTGCTCACCAGTTGAAGTCGCGCGCCTGCGTCTGCTCCCAGGAGGGCTTCTCGTCGTCGGTGCGCTGCCCGAGCAGCGACTGCGAGACGATCTCGGGCGGCCGCTCGGCCGCGTCGCGCGGCGTGCGAGGGCCGGACGGCGCCTCTTCTTCGGGCGCCGCGGCCGGCTCGCGGTCGCGCGCCGCCCGGCTGAGCTGCGCCGGGGCGAGCTGGACCGTGCCGTCGTCGCGCACGCTGGCGTTGGGCTGCAGGTCGGGGCGGTCTTCGTAGCCGCGCTCGGCGAGGCGCACGCTGCCGGCGCCCTCGATGTCGACCGCGAAGCGGTACCAGCCGAGCGACCAGAGGAAGGTCACGGCGGCCGTCTGGCCGTCGAAGCCGACATGGACCTGGGGGACGCCGAGGTCGGCGCTCGTGTCGGCGACCTTGCGCGGCACCGGGCTGACGTTGAGGATGTCGACGCCGCGCTGGAGGAGTGTGAGCGACGAGACGCCCTCGTCGGGCTCGTCGCCGGGGACGATCGTGCTCTCCCCTTCGTCGTGCGGCGCCGCGGCGACGGCCTCGTCGAGGGCCGGCATCGAGGCCGTGTCCTCGCCGGCCGCCGGCTCGTGGGCCTCGGCCGCGGGCCCCGGCTCGCTCGCGGGCTCCTCGGCCCGCGCCTCGCCCGCTGCGTCGTGCGGCGTCCCGGTGAGCGCGGCCGCGGCCGGCGTCGCCTCGAGCGCTGAGGCCTCGAGCGGTGACTCGTCGATCGCTGCCGGCTCGTCGGCCGGCCCTTCGGCGGCGAGGGCGTGCTCGCCGGTGACTTCGTCGTCGGCGACGAGGTCCGCGCCCTCGGGCGCGGGCGGGACCGCCCCCTCCGCCTGCCCCTGCAGGAGGGCGAGCTGACCCGCGAGCTCCTGCCGCTCGGCCTCACTGCGTGCGAGGCGGGCCTCGAGGTGCTCGATCTGCGCGTCCTTCTCTTTGAGGGCACGCCAGAACTTGTCGCTGTCGCTGCGGTCCTTGTCGCCGGTCTCGGGCGCGGAGCCCTTGAAGACGTGCGCCTCGCCCTTCTCGCCCGACGGCTGGCCGCAGAGCGAGCAGATCAGGAGCTCGTTGCCGTCGTCGTCGACGATGCGATGTGTCAGCTCACCGGCGAGCAGTGACCGTCCGCACTCCGCGCAGACGGAGCCGGAGGTGTCGCGCTTGCCGCGTCCGAAGAGTCCCAACCGTCATCACTCCTCACGCCGGGCAGCCCGGAAGGGCTGGGGAGGGCCTGTCCGAAGGGCAAATGATAGCACGCAGGCTAGACGTCCTCGTCCTCTTCTTCGGGCATGGTCTCGTACTGCGCGAGCACGTCGCGCGCCCGGTCGGCGTCGGCCTCGCGCACCAGCACACGGAAAGGCGAGACCGACGGGGTCGGCAGGGCGTCCTCGCGCCCGCTGCCGCTCACTACCGCCTCGATGCCGGCCTGCTCGAGGACGCCGACGATGACGTTGGCGAGACCGGTGTCGTTCACGCTCGTCACTGGGACCAGATCCATCGCGTCACCTCGCAGTCCGGCGTGGCGGTGGCGCCGTGTGGCGCACCCCGAGTATACCCGGCCCCCGACGGGGCACCGGGACGGGGCGTCGCGCGCTGCCGGGCGTCGGTCGGCCAGAGCTGTGCCACGCGCCCGGGGCCAATCGCCCGGGGTCCCGCCGCCGCCGTGCGCGCCCTCGTCGACGGGATCGCGGTCGTCTGCGGGGGCTCAGCGCTCGCGATGGTCACTCTCGTCCGGCGCACCGCCCGCCGGCGACGACCGGCCCTCGTCATTCGCATCGCCGGCTGCGCGCGGCTCGTCCTCCGCGTTGCGACCGTCGGTGTCGCCGGCGAGCAGGGCGGCGGCGCGCTCCGCGTCCTCCTCGAAGACCGTGACGGTGACCGCCGCGACCTGCGGTATGCCGGCGTAGAGGCGGCCGAGGAACTCGCCCGAGACGATCGCCGGGATCCCTTCAGCCTCCAGCGCCGTGCGCCAGATGTGGGCGAGAGCGTGGTCGGTGGTCTGGGCGATCACGACGGTGCGTCGCGTGTCCGCGCTCACGCGTCGCGCCGCAGGTCGCGCAGCAGTTCGACGTTGCGCAGGTCGGGGCCTTCGCCGTCGAAGCCGGGTACTTCGAGGACGCCCGGCAGCCCCGCGAAGGCCGGATGGTTGACGATCTCGCGGAAGGCGTCGATGCCGAGCTCGCCCTCGCCGATGTTGGCGTGCCGGTCGCGGTTCGAGCCCAGCGGCGTCTTCGAGTCGTTGACGTGGAGGAGCTCGAGGCGCTCGAGGCCGCAGGCCCGGTCGAGCGCCTCGAGCGCCCGGTCGATGCCCTCGCGGGTGCGCAGGTCGAAGCCGGCGGCGAACAGGTGGCAGGTGTCGAGGCAGAGGCCGACGCGCGGGTCGCCGCCGACCGAGTCGATCATCGCGCCGAGCTCGTCGAAGTTGACGCCCATCGTGCCGCCGGCGCCGGCCGTGTCCTCGAGCAGCACGCGGACCGCGGAGTCCCCGACCTCTTCGAGCACTTCGCCGAGGGCGTGCTGCACGCGCGCGAGGCCGGCCTCGAAGCCCGCGCCCTGGTGCGAGCCGATGTGGGTCACGATCGCGTCGGCGCCGAGCTGCTCGGCAGAGCGCGCGGCGCCGACGAGGGCGGCGACCGACTTCTCGTAGAACTGCTCGTTGGTCGTCGCCAGGTTGATCAGGTAGATCGTGTGGATGACGGCGTAGCGGATCGGGGACGCGGCGCGCGCCTCGCGAAAGCGCGCCGCGTCCTTCTCCTTGTAGACCATCGGCGCCCAGGTGCGCGGGCTGCCGGCGAAGAACTGCACGGCCTCGCAGCCCAGCTCGACGCCGTTCTCGATCGCCTTCCAGACCCCGCCCGAGGCCTTGACGTGAGCGCCGATGTACATGCCGTCCTCCTCTCCCCGCCGGACGCGGCCCGGGCCTCCCCGCCGGACGCGGCCCGCGCCTCTCCGCCGGACGCTGTCGAATCTCGTGCTCAGACCATATCGCGGGGGAAACTGCGCTCCCACGTGCGCGCGAACACCTCGCGCTCGTCGTCGGCTCCCGCAGCGTCGGCTCCCGCACCATCCGCTCCCGCACCATCCGCTCCCGCAGCGTCGGCGCCCGCGCTATCTGCTCCCGCGGGGCCGTCCTCTCCCGGCAGCGCCGCCCTGCCGCCCGGGTCTTCGCTGCTCGCCGCCGATCGCCCACCGCCTTCGCGCACCGAGACGCTGTCCTTGACGTGGAAGTGGTGTGCGTCGCAGGTCATCTCCCCACGGGCGACGATGTGGAACCGCCCCTGGGTGCCTCGAGTCAGCACCGACTCGACGCTCACGGAGACGCGTGCGCTCAGGGGGTCGCCCTCGCGGATCGAGTAGCTCACCTCGTTGTGCTCCTCGGTCTCCCAGCCGTTGGGCAGCACGACGGCGCCGCCGTCGACGTAGGTGAACGTCCAGGTGAGACTGTCGTCGGCGAGGTCGCGCGTGTAGGTGCGGCCGCCGGGGCCGCCGCCGACGGTGCGCTCGCCGAGCCCGGCAGCGACCTCCGGCGGCCCGAAGGCGGGCAGCTCCGCGTCGGCGTCGCGTGGCGGCCGCACCGGCAGTTCGAGCCGCGACCGGTCGGTGACGACCTCGAGGGTCACGGGCTCGGGCGACGGCCAGGCCCACGGCCAGTAGGTGGGCGAGAGCGCGAGGCGCAGGCGGTGGCCGGCGGGGAACGCGTGGGCGACGGCGTCGAGCGGCACCGTCGCCTCGTACTCCCGGCCGGGCTCGAGCGCCTGCGGCTCAGCGTGGCCGGCGAGGTGCGTCAGGTTGAAGACCTGCTGGGCGACGACGCGCGAGACGCCATCGGGAGCGACGTCGGCGAGGCGCGCGCCCACGAGGGCCAGCGGGCGGTCGCTGGCGAAGCGCAGGTGCAGCAGCGGGTGGCCGAGGATCTCGAGGCGTGCGGGGAGCGGGGCCGAGGTGAAGACCAGCGACTGGCCCTCGGCGGCGCGCTGGTCGGGCGCCCAGTCGGACGGCTGCGCCTCGGCGCACCAGGCGCCGGCGTCGGCGCCGCAGAGCTGGGCGCCGCGGATGCGCAGCCGGCCGCGCTCGTCGGCGCCGTTGGCCGCCGCGGCCTCCGGGTCGATGACCGGACCGGCGCTCCTCTCGGCGCCGCCATCCGCTCCCCCGCCCGTGGTCTCCATGGCGGCGGCCCGGGGGTCGGGCGCACCGACGCCCGCGGCCGCCCGCAGCACGCCGTCGGCGTCGAGCCGCAGCGCGTGCGGCGCGATGCGCGGAGATGGCCACGACTCCTCGGCGACCCAGCGTCCGGGCTGGTGCTCGAGCAGCGGCTGCGGCGGCACGTACTCCTCCATCCACACGCGCAGCATGGGCTCGTCCATGATCCCCGTGTCGATGCCCTTGAGCCAGTGGTCCCACCAGCGCAGGGCCTCCTGCAGGTAGCCGATCTCGGGCGTGGGCACCGACCGCATCGGCCACGTGTGCGGCCACGGGCCGATGAGCCCCTTGCGCGGCCCCGTGAGCCCCGCGAGGAGGCGGAACACGGAGTTCGTGTAGCCGTCGATCCAGCCGCCGATCGCGTAGACCGGTACCTCGATGGCGCCGTAGTCCTCGCAGACCGAGCCGTGGCGCCAGTAGTCGTCGCGGCGCTGGTGGGCGAGCCAGTGGTGGACCCAGGGCTCGTTGTGCCGGAGCCGCTCCATCCAGAGCTCGCGCCAGCGGTCGCCGACGGCGACCTCGTGCGGGGGCTGGCACTGCCAGTCCAGCATGCAGCAGCTCCAGTGCAGGAGGTCGGTGGCGAGCACACAGCCGCCCTTGTAGTGGACGTCGTCGGCGTAGCGGTCGTCGGTCGACATCGCGGTGATGATCGCCTTGAGCGCCGGCGGCCGCAGGGCGGCGAGCTGCAGGCTGTTGAAGCCGCCCCAGGAGATGCCGGTCATCCCCACGTTGCCGTCGCACCACGGCCGGGCGGCGATCCAGGCGATGACCTCGAGGAGGTCGCGCTGCTCCTGGGGGGCGTACTCGTCGGTGAGCAAACCGTCCGACTCGCCGGCGCCGCGCAGGTCGACACGCACGCAGGCGTAGCCGTGCCCGGCGAGGTAGCGATGGATGGGCGCGTCGCGTGCCGCCGTGCCGTCGCTCAGCCGATAAGGGAGGGCCTCGAGGATTGCGGGCACGGGGGCCGACGCGGCGCCTCGCGGCAGCCAGACGCGGGCGGCGAGACGGGTGCCGTCGGACAGGGGGATCCACACGTACTCGAGCAGCTCGACTGTGTGCGGGAACCGGGTGCGGACCGCCGGCATGGGCGCCTCCAGAGCGGATCGGCAGGGCGCCCGGAGTCTACCGGCGGCCGCCGAGGGCGGGCAACGGCCCTGTGGTAGGGTGTCTTGCGCGGCCGGCCGGGAGGCGGGCCGCGCGACGCTCAACGACGCGAGGGAGTCACCCGCCCATGAGCGGCATCTTCGGCTTCGCCGGACCGCCCGACCACGCGCTCCTCGCCCGCATGGCCGCGGTGCTCGCGCACCGCGGCCCCGACGACGGCGGCGCCCTGGAGCGCGATGCCGTCAGTCTCGGTCATCGCCGGCTCGCCGCCGGCGACGGGGCCCGGCAGCCCATCGTCAACGAGGACGAGACCGTCTGGCTCGTCTGCGACGGCAGCGTCCTCAACGGCAGTGACCTGCGTGCCGAGCTCGAGGAGCTGGGTCACGTCTTCGCCACAACGAGCGACGCAGAGGTCATCGTCCACGCCTACGAGCAGTGGGGCGACACCTGCGCGGCGCGCTTCAACGGCGTGTGGGCGTTCGCGATCGCCGACCTTCGCGCCGACGGGGCGGCCGCTGCGGGAGGCGAAGCGGTGGACGAAGCAGCCGCGGCGGTCGGCGACGCCGGGGGCGACGCCGCCCGCGCGGGCGGCCGCCTCGTGCTCTGCCGCGACCACCTCGGCGTCAAGCCCCTGTACTACACGCGCTCGCCGGCGTCGGGGAGCCTGCTCTTCGCCAGCGAGATCAAGGCCCTGCTGCAGGACCCCTCGGTCGTCGCGCGCCCCGACGAGCAGGTCGTCTTCGAGTACCTCGAGCACGGCCTGC
>JAZBOM010000566.1:0-5844 GCA_036351205.1 Thermoleophilia bacterium
GCGGCAGCTGCTGGGCCGCGGTGCCCGCGTGCGTGCCGTTGTCCGGTCGGCCGAGCGGCTCCCGGAGGGCGTCGCCGACGACCCGCGGCTGACGGTGGTCGAGGCCGACCTTCTCTCCTTGAGCGACGCGAAGGTCGGCGAGCTGGTGGACGGCTGCGATGTGGCGATCTCGTGCCTCGGCCACACCATCAGCGCCCAGGGGGTGTTCGGGGCGCCACGCGACCTGGTCACCCGATCGGCTCAGCGGGTGTATCGGGCCATCTGCGCGCTGCGGTCGGCACAGGCCGCGCGGTCAGAGGGATCGGCGCCGCCCGTGAAGCTCATCCTCATGAGCAGCGTCTCGGTGAACCGCCCCGCCGGCCTGGACACGCGCCGCGGACGCTTCGAGCGGGCGTGTCTCTGGGCGTTGCGCGGCCTCGTCCCTCCGGCGCGGGACAACCAGCGCGCCGCCGACTTCCTCCGCGAGGTCATCGAGGTCTCCGATCCGTACGCGCAGTGGGTGGCCGTCCGCCCCGACACGCTGAAGGAGGGCGACGTCACGGAGTACGCGCTGCACGAAGGACTGGTGGACAGCCTGTTCCGCCCCGGCGAGACGAACAGGGCCAACGTCGCGCACTTCATGTGCGAGCTGGCGACCGACCCCGAGGCGTGGGCGGCGTGGCGCGGCAAGCTTCCTGTGATCGTCAACGCATCGCCGGCGTGACCGCGACGCGCTGCTGTCGGCAAGCGCCGCCCTCGGCGCGCGCCGGACTCGGCTAGACTAGGGCGCCGTGGAGCGCCGCGACCCCTCCTCCGCCTACCTCGCCGCCGTCGGAATGACGGTGGCTTTCGGGCTGTCCTTCGTCGCCGCCAAGTACGCCCTGCGCGGCTTCGAGCCGCAGCTCATCGCCTTCCTGCGCTTCGCCCTGGCCGGCGGGCTCCTCTGGGTCGTCTGGCGGCTGCGGCCCGGGCGTGAGCGTGCGAGCCGGGCGGAGCTCAAGAGGCTCGCGCTCCTCGGTCTCGTCACCCCGGCGCTGTACTTCACCCTCGAGATCCAGGGCATCGCCCGCACCAGCGCCTCGGAGGCGGCGATCATCATCGCCGCCATCCCGATCTTCGTCAGCGCGCTGAGCGCCCTGGTGCTGGGGGAGCGCGCGGCGCGGCTGCAGTGGGCCGGCATCGCGCTGTCCTTCGCCGGCGTCGTCGGGCTGATGCAGTTCGGCGCCGGGGCCGGCGGCGGCCGGCTCGCCGGCAACCTGCTCGTCCTCGCCGCGGCGTTCGCCGCCGCCGTCTACAGCCTCATGGCGCGGCGCCTGCTCCTGACCCGTTCGGCGCTCTTCGTGACCACCTTCCAGAACCTCTTCGGCGCGCTCTTCCTCCTGCCGCTGGCGCTGCTCGAGATGGCCGTCGCCGGCGTGCGTACGCCGACGGGGACCGCGGTGGGCGCCGTCCTCTACCTCACGCTGCTCTGCTCGATGGCCGCCTACCTGCTGCTCAACTACGCCTTCCGCTTCCTCGAGGCGACCCGGGTGGCGGTGTTCATCAACCTCACCCCGGTGGTGGCGGTCCTCGGCGCGTACCTGCTCCTGGGGGAACGCTTGACCGCCGCGCAGGTCGCAGCGGCGGTCGTGGTGATCGTGGGGGTGTGGGTGACGAACAGCGGGCGGCCGGCGAAGGCGAAGCCGGAGGCGCCGGCTGAGCCGGAGGCGCCGGCCGAGACGCTCAGAAGTCCATCGGCAGGATGAGGTCCATCTCGAGGGCGGCGACCAGCTTGGCCGCCTCCTCCTCGAAGTTGCGCCGGCCCATCTCCTGCGCGGCCTGCGCCAGCTCCTGGCTGCCGTAGTAGAGGTGGCGGTTGTACTCCTCGACGTCGGCGCGGCCGAGGACCGCGTCGCGCTCGGTCTCGCACTCGGGGCAGCGCAGCCGCAGCCGCCAGGCGGTGTCGCTCGTGCGCTGCCAGTCGACCGGGTAGACGAGCTCGCTGTGGCAGACGGGGCAGACGTGGGGCTTGCGGCCGGGCGGCGGGGCGTCGTCGCCACCCCGATCGCCGCGGGCGTCATCTGTGCTGGACGGGTGCCGACCGACATCCTCCGGCGTGATGGTCCTGGCCGGCTCGGCCTGGCCGCGGGTGGCCGCCTCGCGGGCGGCCGGCGAGGTCGCGCCGGCGGCCGCGGCGCGCCGCGGCGCCTCGTGCCGCGCCTCGTCGCGCCCGTCCCCGCGAATCGAGCGCTCCACGGGCTTCTCGAAGACGAGCATCTCGATCTCGGTCCCGTCGGGGAACACGAAGAGCTCGATCCTGAAGTCCTGCTCGCGCATCTCGCCTCTCCCGCCATCCGCACCTGTCGTGCCGTTCGCTGCCGGTATCGGTGCGCGCGGCGGGCGGCTTGAGTGGAACAAATGTCGGGGTTTTGGAGCATGAATGGGCGCCAATGACCGGCAGAGCCGGCGCCCTCGAGCCTGTGCGCTGCGCGGTCGTGAGTCGCCTGAGCGGTATACTCTCGTGGCGCCGTGCCGCCCCGAGCCGTCGAACCGGCGTCGGCGCGGCGCCCAGACCGGCCATGACTCGATCTTCGACAGACACGAGCGCGCTCTCCGCCCTGCCCGTCGGCATGTTCGACTCCGGCATCGGCGGGCTCACCGTGCTGCACGAGTGCCTGGTCGCGCTGCCGGAGGAGGACTTCGTCTACTTCGGCGACACGGCGCGCTTCCCGTACGGGCCGCGGAGCCGGGAGGAGCTCGAGCTCTTCGCCGACCAGATCGCGCGCTTCCTCGAGCAGACCGGCGTCAAGCTGATCGTCGTCGCCTGCTACTCGGCGACGGCGGCCGCGCTGCCGGCTCTGCAGGAGCGCCTCGCGACGCCTATCGTCGGCGTCGTGACGCCGGGCGCGCGGGCCGCGGTCCAGACGTCACGCTACCGCCGCATCGGGGTCATGGCGACGGAGGCGACGGTGGAGAGCGAGAGCTACGTGCAGGCCATCCGCGGGCTCGACGCCGGGGCCGAGGTGCACCAGCAGGCGTGCCCCGGCCTCGCCGAGTTCATCCAGGAGGGCGACGTGGCCAGCCGCGAGGTCGCCGACGCGGTGCGCGCCTACACGGCGCCCCTCAAGGAGAAGCGCCCCGACGTCGTGATCATGGGCTGCACGCACTACCCGCTCATCGCTCCTCTCCTGCAGCGCAACCTGGGCCGCGACGTCACCCTGGTGAACCCCGCGGCGGAGGTGGCGCGCGAGGTCGAGGAGATCCTCGACCGCCGGGGCATCGCGCGCCGCGAGGACCGTGAGGGCGAGTACCGCTTCTTCTGCACCGGCGACGTCGAGTCGTTCCGCGCCGTGGGCGCGCGCTTCCTGCAGATGCCGCTCGAGGACGTCACGCACGTGCCGCTCGAGCGGCTCGCCGACCTGTCGTCGTGACCGTCCCGCACCGCCTCGCGCGGCCCGGAGCGCCGCGCGCGCGATGACCACGCGCGTGCTCGTGCGCGCCGCCGTGTACGCGGTCGCGTACGCGGCTCTGACCCTCGCCCCCGGCCTGCAGGTGCTGGCCTACGGGCCGGTCCAGTTCCGCGTCGCCGAGGCGCTCACCGTCTTCGCCTGCTTCGACCCCGCGGCGATCGTGGGCCTCACGCTGGGCACGGCGCTGGGCAACGTCGCCAGCCCGATGGCCCTCGTCGACGTGCCGGTCGGGGCGCTGCTCACGCTGGTCGCCGCGGCGCTCATGTACCGCATCGGGCCGCGGGTGGCCGCCCTCGCCGTGCCGGTCGTCGTGAACGGGCTCGGCGTCCCCGTGATGCTGGCGTTCGTCCTCGACGTGCCGTACTGGTACGGTGTGGTCTTCGTCGCCCTCGGCGAGGCCGTCGTGATGGGCACGCTGGGGCTGGCGCTGCTGGTGCTCGTCCGCGAGCGCGGCGGGCTCTTCGGGCTGCCGCTCGAAGGCCGGGCGGCCCGGGGCGAGACCCGCCGCGGCAGGCGCCGGGACGAGCAGGCCCCTGACGCTGGCGAGCGTCCTCCGCACGACGGGAGCGCGGATCCACCGAGCGCGGACGCACGCACCCCGGGGCGACAGCCCGGGGACGCAAGCACCCGGGGGCGGCAGCCCGGGGACGACGACACCCGAGACCTGAGGAGGTCGCAGTGAGGACAGGACGAGAGGCGCGCCAGCCGCGTCCGATCTCGATCACGACCGGGGTCGCCAAGTTCGCCGCCGGCTCGGCGCGCATCGAGTTGGGCGACACCCACGTGGTCTGCGCCGCGACCGTCTCCGACGGCGTCCCCGCCTGGCTGCGCGGCTCGGGTCGAGGCTGGCTCACCGCCGAATACAGCATGCTCCCGGCGGCCACCCCGACGCGCACGCCGCGCGAGGCGGCGCGCGGCCGCCAGGGCGGCCGAACGCTCGAGATCCAGCGCCTCATCGGCCGCAGCCTGCGCGCCGTCACCGACCTCGGCATCATCGGCGAGCGCACGATCATCCTCGACTGCGACGTGCTGCAGGCCGACGGCGGCACGCGCACGGCGAGCATCAGCGGAGCCTACGTCGCGCTCTACGAGGCGCTGGCCGGCCTCCAGGGCCAGCTGAAGCTCCACGAGATCCCGCTCTTCGACGCGATCGCCGCGGTCTCCGTCGGCGTCGTCGAGGGCCGGGTCCTCGTCGACCTCGACTACGAGGAGGACGTGGCCGCCGACATCGACATGAACGTCGTCGTCGCCGGCGACGACCGCCTCGTCGAGGTGCAGGCGACGGCGGAGGGCGAGCCCTTCGCGCGCGCCGTGCTCGACGAGCTCCTCGACGGCGCGCTGGCCGGGGTCGCCGAGATCCGCCGCGCCCAGGAGGCCGCGGTCGCCGGCCTCGGCGAGGGCTGATGACGCGCTTCGTCCTCGCCTCGGGCAACCGCCACAAGCTCGGCGAGTTCGCCGCTATCCTCGCCCCGCACGAGGTCGTCGCCATGCCGGCCGGCGTCGTGCTGCCGCCGGAGGGGACGGAGTCGTTCGCCGACAACGCGCGCGACAAGGTGCGCGCCCTGGCGGCGGCGGTCGCCGCCGACCCGGCGCTGGCGGCGCGTCTCGCCGACGAGGCCTCGGGCGGCCTCCTCTTCATCGCCGACGACTCGGGGCTCGAGGTCGAGGCCCTCGGCTGGGCGCCGGGCGTGACGAGCGCCCGCTACGCGGGCGTCGACGGGCCCGGCGCCGACGCGGCCAACGTGGCGCGCCTCCTGGGCGAGCTCGACGGCTTCGCCGGCCCGCTCGCCCGCCGGGCGCGCTTCGTCTGCGCGCTTGTCGCGGTCACGCCGCGGATGGAAGAATACGCAGTGACGGGATACTGGTGGGGCGCCATCGCCGAGGCGCCGCGCGGTGAGGGCGGGTTCGGGTACGACCCCGTCTTCGTCCCGGAGGGGTCAGACCTCACTGTGGCCCAGTGGCCGCAGGAGCAGAAGGACCAGGCCAGCCACCGCGCCCTGGCCGGGACGGCCCTCCTCGAACGGTTGCACCAGGAGGGACTGCTCGATGAGCCAGACCGGGAGCGACGGCCGCACGCCGGCTGACGGCTCGCACGGCGGCGATCTGCCCGCCGGCGCCGTCCCCGCGGGCGCTCCCGCCGCCACACCGCCGCCGGCCGACGCCCTCGCCCCGGCGGCAGGCGGTCTATCCGCCTCGCCGGCCCACGCCGACGTCCACAACCACCCGCTGAAGGCGCGCGCCGCGGCGATCTCGATCGCCTCCAACACGACGCTCATCGTCTTCAAGCTGGTCGTGGGCATCCTCTCGGGCTCCATCGCGATCATCTCCGAGGCGCTGCACTCGGCGTCCGACCTCGTGGCGGCCGTGATCGCCTTCTGGTCGGTGCGCAGGGCCGCGGTCCCCGCCGACGCCCGCC
>JAZBOM010000567.1:0-8000 GCA_036351205.1 Thermoleophilia bacterium
CCCCCGCCCGTCGCGCCCGCGAGGCGGGCGCGGGTGATGTGCCGCCGGTCAGACACGCTCCTTCTCGGCGTACTTCGTGTGCAGGAGGTGGTGCGAGATCTCGCCGCACGGCGCCCCGAGGTACTCCTCGTAGAGGGCGCAGATGTACGGGTTCTCGTGCGACTTGCGCAGCTCGCGGTGCTCGTCCTCCTGGTAGATCGCGGCGATGCGCTTCAGGCGCACCTCGTCGGTCGTGAAGCGCGGCTGCCCGCCGCCGCCGATGCAGCCGCCGGGGCAGGTCATGACCTCGATGAAGTGGTACTCGGCCTCGCCGTTCTTCACCTGGTCGATCGCCTTCTGGGCGTTGCCGAGGCCGTGCGCCACGGCGACCTTCACGTCGACGCCCTCGAGGAAGGCCCAGTCGCCCTTGGCGCCCTCGATCTTCACCGTCGCCGTCTTCACGCCCTCGAGGCCCTCGATGGGCTCGACGTGGAGGTCGGGGAAGGGGAAGGGGGTCTCGGTGACGATCTCCCAGACCGTGCGCAGGGCGGCCTCCATGACGCCGCCGGTGACGGCGAAGATGTCGGCCGCGCCGGTGCTGATGCCGAGCGGCGCGTCCATCTTCTCGTCGGCGAGGCCGCGGAAGTCGATGCCGGCCTGCTTGATCATCTGGCCGAGCTCGCGCGTGGTGAGGACGATGTCGACGTCCTGCACGCCGCTGTCGGCCATCTCCGGCCGCGCCGCCTCGTACTTCTTCGCCGTGCAGGGCATGATCGAGACCACGACCATGTCCTCGGGCCGCACGCCGATCTTCTCCGCGTAGTAGGTCTTGGCGAGCGCCCCGAACATCTGCTGCGGCGACTTGCAGGTCGAGAGGTTGTCGAGCATGTCGGGGTTGAAGTGCTCCATGTAGTTGATCCAGCCCGGCGAGCAGCTCGAGAACTGCGGCAGGGCCACCTGCTCACCGTCGACGAGGGCGCGCTTGAGCCGCGTGAGCAGCTCGGTGCCCTCCTCCATGATGGTGAGGTCGGCGGTGAAGTTGGTGTCGAAGACGGCGTCGAAGCCGAGCTTGCGCAGGGCCGCCACCATCTTGCCGGTGACCAGGGTGCCGGGCTCGTAGTCGAAGCACTCGCCGAGCGCGGCGCGGATCGCCGGCGCGGTCTGCACGACGACCGTCTTGGTCGGGTCCTCGAGCGCCCCCCAGACCTCGTCGATCTGGTTGCGCTCGGTGATGGCGCCGACCGGGCAGACCGCGGCGCACTGGCCGCACTGCACGCAGGTGACCTCGTCGAGGTCGACGCCGAAGGCCGGGCCGATCACGGTCTGGAAGCCGCGGCCCTGGGCGAACAGCCCGCCGACGCCCTGGACCTCGTTGCACACCGTGACGCAGCGGCGGCACATGATGCACTTGCCGGTGTCGCGGATCAGCGCCGGGGTCGAGGTGTCGACCGTGCGCTGCGTGCGCTCGCCCTGGAAGCGCAGCTCGTCGATGCCGAGCTCCTGGGCCAGGTTGCGCAGCTCGCAGTCGGCGCTGCGCGAGCAGACCTGGCAGTCGCCGTCGTGCTCCGAGAGGAGCAGCTCGACCACCGTGCGGCGCCCCTCGCGCACCTTGCCGCTCGTGGTGTGCACGACCATACCGTCGTTGGCCGGCTGCGAGCACGAGGCGACCAGCGTGCGGGCGCCCTCGATCTCGACCAGACAGACGCGGCAGGCGCCGATGGGGTCCCGGCCCTCGATGTGGCAGAGGGTGGGGATGCGGATCCCCGCCTGGCGGGCGGCGTGGAGGACCGAGGTGCCCTCGGGGACCTCGACCTTGATGTCGTCGATCGTCAGTGTTGGCATTCTCAGCTCCTCACCCTCACGAGCAGTACTTGCCGTAGTCACAGCGCAGGCAGCGTCTGGCCTCGGCCAGGGCGACCTGCGCCTCCCAGCCGCACTCGACCTCGTCGAAGGAGCACACACGCTGCTCGAGCGGGAGCTCCTCGACCGCGGCCCGGTCGTACTCGACCGGGTCGGCGTCGGGGTCGAACTGGGTCCCGACGTCGTAGGCCCGGCGCCAGAAGGCGTGGTTCGCGCCGGTCAGGTACTCGTCGATCGAGACGGCGGCCTTCTCGCCGGCGCCGATGGCCTCGACCACCGAGGCCGGGCCGGTGACGGCGTCGCCGCCGGCGAAGACCCAGGGCTGCGACGTGCGGCCGCTCGTGCGGTCGGCGGCGAAGTAGCCCTTGCGGCTCAGGTCGACCGCGACGCCGTCCATCAGCCGCCCGGCGTCGAGCCACTGGCCGATGGCGGCGATCACGGTGTCGGCCTCGACGACGAAGTCGGGGTCGTGGCCGGAGACCGGCCGGCGACGGCCGCTCTTGTCGTAGTCGCCGAGCACCATCTCCTTGCAGCGCACGCCGGTGACGGCGCCCTGCTCGTCGCGGACGATCTCCTGCGGGGCGACGAGCGTGAGGACCTGGATGCCCTCGAGGTCGGCGGCGTCGACCTCCTCGGCCCACGCCGGCATCTGCGCCCGCGTGCGCCGGTAGAGGATGCGGACCTCCTCGGCGCCGAGGCGCAGGGCCGTGCGGGCGGCGTCGATGGCGGCGTTGCCGCCGCCGATCACGGCCACCTTCTTGCCCATCGGGGCCGAGCCGGTGAGGTTGTACTCCTTGAGGAAGGAGAGGCCGTCGTAGACGCCGGGCCCGTCCTCCCCGGGGATGCCGATCGTGCTGCCCTTCGGGGCGCCGACGCCGAGGAAGACGGCCTCGTAGCCCTCGTCCTTCAGGCTCTGCAGCGTGAAGTCGCGGCCGAGCGCCTTGCCGCACTCGATGGTGGCGCCCATGTCCTCGATCATCCTGATCTCGCGCTCGAGCTCGGGGCGCGGCAGGCGGTAGGCCGGGATCGCCTGGACCAGCATGCCGCCGGCCTGCGACTCGGCCTCGAAGACGGTGGGCTTGTAGCCCAGCCGGGCGAGGAAGAAGGCGCACGAGAGCCCGGCCGGGCCGCCGCCGACGACCGCCACCTTGCGGGCGGCGTTCTCGGGGTCCGCCTGGATCTCGGGCAGCACCGGCGCGCTCTCCTGCTCGACCATGAAGCGCTTGACGTGGCGGATCGCCACCGGCGAGTCGAGCCCCGCGCGCTGGCACTTGCTCTCGCAGGGGTGGAAGCAGACGCGGGCGCAGATGCTGGCCAGCGGGTTGCGGTCGCGGTGCACCCGGAGCGCCTCGTCGAAGCGCTGCTCGCCGACGAGCGAGACGAAGCCCGGCACGTTGACGCTCGCCGGGCACGCGTTCGAGCAGCGGGCGATGAACATGTTGGCGCAGACGCCCGCCTCGCAGTGCTTCTCGTGGATGTGCTGCTCCCACTCGTCGCGGAAGTGGCGGATCATGCTGAGCACGGGGTTGGGCGCCGTCTGGCCGAGGCCGCAGAGCGCGGTCTGCTGGATCGTGTGGCCGAGGCTCACGAGGCGCTCGATGTCGCCCTCCTCGCCCTGGCCCTCGCAGATGCGCGTGACGATCTCGAGCATGCGCTTGGTGCCGACCCGGCAGGGCGGGCACTTGCCGCAGCTCTCGTCCTGGATGAAGTCGAGGAAGAAGCGGGCCATGTCGACCATGCAGGTGTCCTCGTCCATGACGATGAGGCCGCCCGAGCCCATGATCGCCCCGACCTCCTGCAGCGACTCGAAGTCGACGGCGACGTTGAGGTGCTCCTTGGGGATCGCGCCGCCCGACGGGCCGCCGAGCTGGGCGGCCTTGTACTGCTTGCCGTTGGGGATGCCGCCGCCGATCTCGTAGACGATGTCGCCGAGCGGGATGCCGAGCGGCACCTCGACGAGGCCGACGTTGTTGACGGCGCCGGAGAGGGCGAAGATCTTCGTCCCCGGGCTGCGCTCGGTGCCGACCGAGCGGAACCACTCGGAGCCGTTGCGGATGATCTGCGCCACCGTGGCCAGGGTCTCGACGTTGTTCAGCACCGAGGGCTTGCCCCAGAGGCCCTTGTGGGCGGGGAAGGGGGGCCGCGGCCGCGGCTCGCCGCGGTGGCCCTCGATCGAGGTCATGAGCGCCGTCTCCTCGCCGCAGACGAAGGCGCCGGAGCCGCGGGCGATGTGCAGGTCGAAGCTGAAGTCGGTGTCGAAGATGCCCTCGCCGAGCAGGCCGTAGGCGCGGCAGTCGGCCATCGCCGACTCGAGGCGCTCGAGGGCCAGCGGGTACTCGGCGCGGCAGTAGACGTAGCCTTCGTCGGCGCCGATGGCCCTGGCCCCGATCAGCATGCCCTCGATCACGGCGTGCGGGTCGGCCTCGAGCACCGAACGGTCCATGAACGCCCCGGGGTCGCCCTCGTCGGCGTTGCAGAGGATGTACTTCTTGTCCCCCTCGGCGTTGTGGCAGAACTCCCACTTGAGGCCGGTGGGGAAGCCGGCGCCGCCGCGGCCGCGCAGGCCGGCGGTCTTGATCTCGTCGATGATGCCCTGCGGCGTCATCTCGGTGAGCGCCTTGGCGAAGGCCTGGTAGCCGTCACGGGCGATGTACTCCTCGATGCTCTCGGCGGCGATGCGGCCCTTGTTGCGCAGCACGCGCAGGTCCTGCCGGGCGAAGAACGGGATGTCCTGGTAGAGCGGGATGATCGCCTTGCTCGTCGGGTGCCGGTACATCAGGCGCTCGACGGGGCGGCCCTTGACGATGTGCTCGGCGACGATCTCGGCCGCGTCCTCGGGCTTGACCTTGTTGTAGAAGACGCCGCCCGGGTAGACGACGACGATCGGGCCGCCGGCGCAGAAGCCGTTGCAGCCGGTCTCGATGATGCTGACCTCGTCGGCCATGCCGTGGGCGCCGAGCTCGTCGAGCAGGGCGTCGCGCACGCGCTCGGCCCCGGACGACAGGCAGCCGGTCCCGAAGCACATCATCAGGTGGATGCGGGGGATGGTCATCGTGGGTGTCCCTTCAGTGCTCGTGCTCTCGCTTGCGGTGGTCGCGGGGCTCACGGCCGCACCCCCTCGCCGAGGCTGACGACGAGCTTGGGCACGAGCTTGCCGCCGAGCACGTGCTCCTGGAAGACCTGGCGGGCCTTCTCGGCGTCGAGGTCGCCGTAGAGCACGGGCTCCTCGTTCAGCACCTCGACGGTCATCTCGGGCTCGTGCTCGCAGGCGCCGATGCAGCCCGAGGTCGTCACGCGCACGTCGGTGCGGCCGCTCTCGTTGAGCTCCTCGAGGGCCGCCGCCAGCACCGCGCGCGAGCCGCTGGCGATGCCGCAGGTGCCCATGTGCACGGTGAGGCGCACGTGGTAGCCGTCCTCACGCAGGGCGGTCTCCGCCTGGGTGCGGGTCTTGATCGCCTGCAGGTCGGCGAGACTCTTGATCTTCTGGGGGCCGTCAGCCGGCGACATTGACCGCTCCTTCCTCGACGGGGGCCGTCTCGCGGTACTTCGCGAGGATCTCGGGGACGCGCGACGGGCGGACGCGCTTGTAGACCTCGTCGCCGATCGACATCGCCGGGGCGAGGCCGCAGGCGCCGAAGCAGCGCGCGACCTCGAGCGAGAACACGCGGTCCTCGGTGGTCTCGCCGACGTCGATGCCGAGGCGGTCCTTGATGGCGTCGAGGACCGCCTTGCCGCCGCGCACGTAGCAGGCCGTGCCGAGGCAGACGCGGATCACGTTGTCGCCGCGCGGCACGGTCGAGAAGAACGAGTAGAAGCCGACGACGCCGGCGACCTCGCTGTAGGGCTTGCGCAGGCGCGTGGCGATGTGCTTGAGGGGCGCCTCCGGCAGGTAGCCGTAGATCCCCTGGGCCATCTGCAACACGGGGATGAGGGCGCCGGGCTTGCCTTGGTACTCGTCGATGACCGCGTCGAGGCGTTCGAGCAACTCCTCCTCGCTCGCCTCCTCGCAGCAGCAGGCGCACTGCCTCACTTCTTCACCCATGTCGCTCTCCTTCAGGTCGATCGTTCGCTGATCCGCATCCGCGGGATGGTGTCCTTCGTTTGGCGGCGCACTCATGGGAGCGCGCTCTGGTAGTCGAGCAGCGCCGGGTCGCGGCGCCGGAGCTCGGCTCCGGCCAGCGTCACCCGGCGCCCGCCGTCGACGAGGTCGAGGCGGAACTCGACGTCGGGGTTCGTGGCCGCCATCGTCACCAGGGTCGTCGCCAGGTCGCCGAGCGGCGGCCGGTCGACGTTGGTCAGGCCCATGGTGGCGGTCACGGCCGTGCCCCCGAGCTCGGACGGGCCGACCTCGAGCCGGCCGCCGGCGGCCTCGGCCTCCTGGCGGAAGAGGCTGAGGCCGAGCCCCGTCCGCTTGCCCTGTTTGGTCGTGAAGAACGGGTCCAGGGCCTGCTCGGGCGCGACCGAAAGGCCGCGGCCGTCGTCCTCGACGGCGATCGTGAGGGCGTCGGCGTCACGGTCGGCGACGACGCGCGTCGCGACGACCGTGGCGCCGGCGCGCACGGAGTTCTCGAGGAGCTCGAGCAGGTACAGGGACAGGTCATGCAACGGTCACGCTCCGGCCGTCGGCGCCGCGCAGGGCGAGCGCGAGCTCGGCGAAGGTCGGCGCCGCGACGCGCAACGCGGTGCGCGCCGACCCCAGGGTGTCGAGCGTGTGGCTGTCGGAGGAGCGCAGGAGCGGCAGCCCGAAGGCCGCGTACTCGGCGAGCTTGGGCGAGTCGGCCGTCACGTGGCGCGAGACCTCGACGGCGTCGAACCCGGCCTCGGCGGGGAAGACGCCGAGCTGCCCGACGACGCCGAAGGAGCGCCGGTCGACGTGGGCGGCGACGGCGAGGCCGCCGTGGCGGTGGACGAGGGCGACGACGGCGCCGACGTCGAGCGGCGTCGCCGTGGCCAGCGCGGCCGGCTCGGCGCCGCGCCGCGTGCCGTCGGCGGCCAGCAGGTGCTGCTCGCCGAAGAACTCGGCGTAGCCCTCGCCGGCGGCGGGCAGCAGCCCGGTGACCTCGGCGCCGGCCGCCGCGGCGGCCGCGGCGTCGGGGAAGAGGGCGACCACGTGACACTCCTCGGCGCTGGTCACCTCCATGCCGGCGATCACGGCGAGCCCGTCGCCGGCCGGCGTGCCGGCCGCGGCCGTGGGCGCGTCGGCCGCCGGGGCGTCCGCCGACTCGGCGGCCGTCCGGACGGCCGCCGCGACGGTCGCCCGCTTGGCGGCCGCCTGGACGGCGGCCGCGTTGCCGGTCGTGTTGTGGTCACACACGGCGATCATGGCGAGGCCCTCCGCCAGCGCCCGTTCGACGATGCGCGGCGGCGTCATCTCGTCGTCCGCGCAGGGCGAGAGGGCGGTGTGCACGTGCAGGTCTGCGAAGCAGAGCTTCACGCACCGCTTCCCTTGACCCCGAGGGCGTAGAGACGGCCGGCGATCTCGAACGTGTCGTCCTCGCAGCCGTAGAGGGCGAGGCCCTCCTCGACGGCCTTGGCGACGACCTCGTCGTCGGGCCGCCGGCCGCCGGCGAAGATCACCGCGGCGAGATCGGCGTGGCCGGCCACGGCGATCACGTTGAGGTGGACCTGGAGCGTGACCAGCACGCCGTCGGCCGGGGCGTGGGCGAGCACGTCGCTGAGCAGGTCGGAGGCGTAGCCGCGCGTCACCTCGGCGGCGCGCTCCACCTCGTTCGGGGGGACGAGCTCGACCAGCTCGAGCTCGCGGGCGATGTCGTCGAGCGTCATGACTGTGCCTCCTCATCGGTCACGTACGGGCAGAGGGCGCGGGCGGCGCGCTCGAGGACGATGTCCTCGGCGAGCGCCGCGCAGGTCGGGGCGCCGCAGGCGCCGCAGTCGCGCCCGGGCAGGGAACGGGACAGCTCGTCCAGCCGGGCGAGCTTGGCGATGGCGCGCGACATGTCGGGGTCGAGACGGATGCCGGGGCGCGGCGCCGGAGCGCGGCGCGGCGGGCGGGCGGCGCCGGCCTCGCCGGGCAGCGGCGCCGCCTGCCAGCGGTGCGTGGCGACGGCGGCGTCCTCGGCGAGCAGCGGCGAGCCGAAGCAGCCGCCGTCGCAGACGTAGGGCTCCACGGCGAGCACGTCGCCGAGCAGACCGTCCTCGAG
>JAZBOM010000568.1:0-2275 GCA_036351205.1 Thermoleophilia bacterium
CCCAGTGACTCTCCTAGAGGAGAACGCAGAGGCGCCGACCGGCTACAGCGGCGGGACCGCGCCGGAATCTCACCGGCTTCCCTTGGGCACGAGCCGCGCGCCATCCGTTGAACTGGCACGAACGATGCTAGCGAGGGCATCCTCGCGGGGACAACCCGGGCGCCGTTGCCGCCGGCTCTGCTGACCTCGGTGGGCGGACGTGCTCCGGCCGCCTCCCGTCGCCCGGCGTGGCCCCGACCGCGAAGCGCTGGGCCCGCCTTCGGAGGCAGGAGCCGTGCACCCTCCCGAGAAGGGGAGAGACAGCGGATGTCTCAGAAGGGGAGGATGCGGTCGTGAAGACACTACTCACCGGGATGCTCGTCGTCTTACTCGCCCTTGCGCTCGCGTCGTGCGGCGGCGACAAGGCGGCGGAGGAGCTCTCCGAGAAGGTGGCCGGCGAAGCGATCGGCGGCGACGTCGAGGTCGACAACGACACGGTGACCATCACCACCGACGAGGGCGAGGCAACGATCTCCGGGGGGGATGGCGCCCTCGCCGAGGGCTTCCCCGAGGAGTTCCCGATCTACGACGGCGCGAGCGTGAGGGCCTCGGCGTCGGTCGAGACCGGCGGCAAGACGCAGTACTCGGCGACGCTCGGCACCTCGGACCCGGTGAGCGACGTCTACGACTGGTACAAGAGCGAGCTGTCGTCGGGCGGCTGGACGATCGAGAACGACATGCACATCACCACCGGCGAAGGCGAGTCGGCCGTCCTCTCGGCCAAGAAGAGCGGCATGGAGGCGGCCGCGACCATCGCCGAGGACGACGGCGAGACCGCGATCGTCATCACCCTCATCGTGGAGAGCTGAGAAGCCGGCGCGTCCCGGCGCCCGATGTGCTCGTCACCGCGGCCGGCGCCGGCTTCCGCCGTGGCGCGAAGACGCCTACCCCGTCACGGTCACCGTCGTCGTCGGCGAGGTCACGCTGCCGCTTTCGAAGTAGTAGCGCGTCGTGGCTGACGGGCTGACGGTCACGCTGTACGTCGAGTACACCGTGCTGTAGCCGTCCGGCAAGGCCTGCGTGTGCCGGCCGGTGCTCACGCTCTGGCTGTGCCAGACGCCGTCGCTCTCGGAGTAGAGCGCGACGACCGCGTCCGCCGGGAGTGCGGGGTAGATGCGGCCCTCGAGGGTCACGCTCTCTCCCGCGGCGATGGTCACCCCGTCGCTCGCCGCCGGGACCATCGACATGCTCGTGAACGTGGCCCAGGCGCTGCTCAGCGCCAACTTCGCGCGCAACGTGCTGCCGTGGATGAACGTGGTGCCCTCGGTGCCGATGACCGCCGCCTTCACGATGCGCGGGGAGATGCCGCGCTCGACGCGACAGACGGCGACGAGCGAGCCCTTCACGGCTGTGCCGAGCGCGGCCTCGAGCTCGGCGGCCGGGCGCGACAAGGGCCCCCACGTGTGCAGCGGCGCGGCGTCGTCATAGGGGTCGTCGACACCCTTCAGATAGGACAACGGGCTCGTCTGCCAGGCCAGCTCGATGTTCTCGGTCTGGCCGCCGGAGCACGAGAAGTAGAAGGCCTGGATCGGTTCGCCCGCGACGCTCGGTACGACGCCGACCGTGGCCACGACGGCGGCGTCGGTGCGCTCGTCCTCGCGAGCCACGCCCCCGTAGAGCTGCGAGCGGGTATCGCAGTAGAGATCGAATTCCCCGGTCCCCTGCAGGCGGGCACGCTCGGCGTAGGAGCGCGCCGCGCAGGCCTGCGCCTTGAGGGCCTCCGCCGGCCAGGACGCCGGCATCTCGTAGGCGACGACCCCGCGCAGGTAGGACTGCATCCCGACGTCGTTGATCATCATGAGCGTCCCGCCCGAGGCCACCACGCGGATCGTGCCGCGATGCGGCCCGGTGACGCCGGCGTCGGTCGTCGTCAGTACTGTGAGGCGGTTCGCGGTCGGTGCGAAGGTGACGGGGGCGCCGAAGTCGCGCGACCAGCCGCCGGCAACCACCCGGTACTTGCCGTCGACGTAGGTCGTCGTCGCCGGCGTGCCGGCGGGGATCGTGACCGCGTCGGCGCTGCCGCGCACCGTGAACGCCTCCGGGCAGGTGAGCTTCACGGCGCTCAGGCCGCTCTGAAGGAGCACGCGGACCGTCGGGCTCCCGATCTCACCGAAGCCGATGCCGGTGTAGTAGTGCCTGAGGATGTCCTTGTACGCCGACCCTTCAGCCGCGAGACCGCGCGCGCCCCACTGCGACATGCCGATCCCGTGCCCCGAGCCGCGGCCGCTGATCGAGA
>JAZBOM010000569.1:0-4670 GCA_036351205.1 Thermoleophilia bacterium
CCGAGCAGCTTCTCGATGTTCAACTTGGCCTCCAGCGGGCTCGGGTCGCGGAAGTAGCTCACCTCGGCCTCGTAGATGCGGCCGAGGCGCAGCTCTGCGCGCAGCTCGTGCATCACCTGGTTGTCGCTCAGGTCGCGGACGCCCACGCCGAGCGCGTCCGCCACCGCCTGCTTCGCCTCCGCCAGTCGCATGCCCTTCGCCATCTGCAGCCGTGCCACCAGGTCTCCGGCGGCACGGAGCCCGCCCATGCCCGCGGCGCACGTGTGGGCGATGGACATGCCGTGCGCGTCCCCCGAGCCGACCTACAACCCGTCGAGACGCAGGACGTCGACGCAGGCCCGCGAGACCCGGGAGACGGCGTCGACCGGGGCGAACGCGCTCATCGGCACCCCGCCGACGCCCATGCCGACGTTCATGTGGACGGGGATCTCGGCCGCCGTCATGCACGGCTTGCACAGCGCGAGGGCGCGGGCCGTGTTCCAGGCGACCGTCTTGCCCGTGTTGACGGTGACCGCCGGGCCGAAGATCGTCGCCCCGGCGGCCTGCACGGCGCGGAGCTGCCCCTCGGGCTTGAGCCCGGCGAGACGCACGCCGCCGTATTCGAGCTGGCCGTGGGTGCCGAGCACGACCTCGCTGGCCATGCCGACCATGATGCCCATGTCCGGGTGGCGACGCCGAAGGTGCTCGACCGCGCGCAGCGCGGCAAGGAAGTCGCCGTCGCCGGCCGCCCCCGCGGTGTCGAAGTTGATGCCGTCGGCGCCGGCCTCCCACAGCGCTTCGGCCACGTGGATCATGTCGGCGACCGCGAGCTCGACCGCCTCCTCCTGCGCGGCGCGCGCCTCGTCGATGCGCATCTGCGGCAGCAGTTCGGACCAGTTGCCGGTCGGGCCGTCGGGCCGCGAGTAGCGCCCGAGGTCGGGCTGGGCGCCGTAGTGCACAGGGATCGTCAGCCGCTCCTGTGCCTGTTTCATGGTCTGCTGCTCGTACGGGACCAGCGTCTTCACCGCCGCGTACGAGTAGTCCGACTGGCAGAGCTCGACGGTGTCCTGGCAGATGAGCTGTTCGGTCTGATAGAGCGCGTCCACGGTGCCGCCCTGCTGCGGCTGGCCGGTGCCGTCCTGACTCAGGACGACCTCGTCGCCGACCGCGACCGACATGAAGCGGACCGGCGACGAGAAGATGTCGGCCAGGTGGTCGAGCTCGTCGCCGGCGAGCGGCTCGACCTTGAAGCGCGTGACCGCGGCCTCGACGCCGGCCTCGAGCTCGGCCCGGATCTCGGCCGGCGTCAGCTCGACGAGCGACCCGTCCCCCATGCGCGTCACGACACGCGTTCCCATACGACCCCCCGTGCGGCGTCACGGCCGCCGGCGCGCCGGTGCTGCCGGCACGAGCGACGCGGCCCTGTCGCGGCGCGGTGCGCTCGTGAGCCGGCACCGCGCCGGCGCGCCGCGCGCGGACCGGCCGTCCGCGGCGCGCCCCCCGATGCTACGAGGCGCCGCGCCGCACGGCAACGGCCGATGCCCGGGCAAACCTCTCCCCCGGTCTCGGCAAAGTTGGCGGGAGGACGAAGATCAGGCGGTGCGCAGACGACCTGAGCGCGCGTGACCGCCCGCGGCTCAGTCGAGCAGCAGCCGGTCGACGGCGAACGCCTCGCCGGCGACCTCGTGGAACTTCGCGATCAGGTCGCTCACCCCGAGCGTCTTCTTCTGCTCGGCGTCGAGGTCGAGCACGATGCGGCCGCCGTGCATCATGATGAGGCGGTCGCCCCAGCGCAGGGCGAGCTCCATGTTGTGCGTGACCATCAGCGTGGTGAGGCGCTTCTCGGCGACGATCGCGCCGGTCAGCTCCATGATCGTCGCCGCCACCTTGGGGTCGAGCGCCGCGGTGTGCTCGTCGAGCAAGAGCAGGCGCGGCTCGGCGATGGTCGCCATGACCAGCGAGAGCGCCTGGCGCTGTCCGCCGGAGAGCTTGTTGACCTCGGCCCCGAGGCGCTCCTCGAGACCCATGCCCAGCGGGCCGAGCTGCTCGCGCATCAGGGCGCGGCGCTGCTTCGTGACCCCGCGCCGCAACCCGCTGCGCTTGCAGCGCATGAGGGCGATGGCGAGGTTCTCCTCGATGGTCATCGACGGCGCCGTGCCGGCCCGGGGGTCCTGGAAGACGCGGCCGACGAAGCGGCTGCGCACGTGCTCGGCGAGCTTGCTCACGTCGCGCCCGTCGAGCTCGACGGCGCCGGCGGTCAGCGGGAACGTGCCGGCCGTGGCGTTGAGGAGCGTCGACTTGCCCGACCCGTTGGAGCCGATGATGCTGACGAACTGCGCCTGGGGCACGGCCAGGTCGATCTGCTCGAGAGCCACGACCTGGTTGGCCGTGCCCGGGAAGAAGACCTTGCGCAGGCCCTTGAGCTCGAGAGCCGCGGCGCTCATCGCACGACCTGCCTTCGCGCTCTCACGCCCGCACCACCTTGCGGCGCACGGTCGGCACGGCGAGCGCGATGACGACCAGCGCCGCGGTGAGCAGCTTGAGGTCGGTGGGGGCGATGCCGAGGCGCAGACTGACGGCGATCAGCAGGCGGTAGACGATCGACCCGCCGATGACGCTGAAGAGCACCCAGCTGATGCTGCGCATGCCGAAGAGGACCTCGCCCATGATCACCCCGGCGAGACCGGCGACGATGGTGCCGATGCCCATGCCGACGTCGGCGAAGCCCTGCTGCTGCGCGACCAGCGAGCCGGAGAGGGCGACGAGGCCGTTGGCCAGCGAGAGCCCGATCACCCGCGTGAAGTCGGTGTTGGTGCCGAGGGCGCGGATCATCTGCTCGTTGTCGCCGGTCGCTTGCAGGCAGAGCCCGAACTCGGTGTGCAGGAACCAGTCGAGGATGTACTTGACGATGACGGCGAGTACGGCGAGGGCGGCGATCGTCTGCCAGTTGGTCATCGAGATCGAGAGGAAGGCGGCGAGCTTGTCGAAGAGCGTCTCGACGTTGAGCAACGGCGTGTTGCTCCTCCCCATCACCCTCAGGTTGACGGTGTAGAGGGCGGTCATGGTGAGGATGCCGGCGAGCAGCTTGGGCCCGTAGTTGGTGGCGTCGGACTCCCCGGACTTGAGGACGATGTGCAGGAGGCCGGTGACGACCCCGGCGCAGAGGCCGGCGCCGACCCCGGCGAGGGTCGCCGTGAGCGGCGACTGCCCGTTGGCGATCAGGGCCGCCGTGACCGCGGCGCCGAGCGGCAGGCTGCCGTCGACGGTGAGGTCGGGGAAGTCGAGGACGCGGAAGGTGATGAACACCCCGAGCACCATGAAGCAGTAGAGCAGACCCTGCTCGAGACCGCTGGTCAGTATCGATTCCACGGGCGACTCGCTTCGGAAGTAGGGCCCGGGACCGCCGTGCGGTCCCGGGCCCCCAGTCTACCTTGGCCGCAGGCTCGCTGCCGAGCCCCGGCGACCGCGGCTCAGAACTTCTCGGTCGCCTCGGCGACGAGGTCCTCGGGCAGGGTCAGGCCCATCTCGGCGGCCGACGCCTCGTTCACCGAGAGCACGAGGTTCTCGGCGAACTGGATCGGCAGCTCGGCGATGGCCTTGCCGGCGAGGATCTCGGCGGCGATGTAGCCGGCCTGCTTGCCGTGGTCGAAGTAGTCGAAGGCGTACGCCGCGGCGGCGCCGCGCTTCACGCTGTCGGTGTCGCCGGCGATCAGCGGGATGCCGTTCTCCCGGCAGACCATGACGACGCTCTCGAGGCCGGAGACGACGGTGTTGTCGGTCAGCACCGAGATGACGTCGCAGCGCCCGACGAGCGACTCGGCCGCGGCCTTGACCTCGGAGGAGTTGCTGGCCGTCGCCTCGACGGTGGCGAGGCCCATCTCGGTGGCCGCCGCCTTCTCGGCGTCGACGAGGAAGACCGAGTTGGCCTCGCCGGCGTTGTAGAGCAGGCCGACGGTCTGGGCCTCGGGGACGACGCGCTTGATGAGCTCGAGGTGCGGCTCGACCGGCAGCATGTCGCTGACCCCGGTCACGTTGGCCTCGGGGGCGTCGCCGTTGCTGAGCAGGCCGGCGCCGATCGGGTCGGTGACGGCCGAGAAGACGATCGGCGTCTCGCTGTCGGCCTTGACCATGGCCTGGCTCGTGGGCGTGGCGACCGAGAGGACGAGGTCGAGACCCTCGCCGGCGAACTTCTGCGCGATGGTCGTGGCCGTGGCCATGTCGCCCTGGGCGTTCTGCACGTCGAAGGTCACGTTGACGCCCTCTTCGTAGCCCTTCTCGGCGAGCGCCTCCTTGAAGCCCTCGACGCAGGCGTCGAGCGCCGGGTGCGAGACGATCTGGGTGACGCCGATCGAGTAGGTCTGGCCCTCTTCGGGGCCGGCCTCTTCTTCGTCGCCGCAGGCGACGGCGCCCAGCGCCGTCGCCGCCACGAGGGCGAGCAGCAGCAGGACGATGAGGGTGGGGACGCGACGCATGGTGCTCCTTTCACAAAGGCTGAGGGGGTACCGCATTCTAGTGGGCGCGACCACGCCCGGACAACCGTGGACCTCATACTTATGCGTTCAGTGCGCATGCGGCCTGGGCCCCCCCGCCCCCCGCCGCGGCACACGCGTCTCTGCGGACCGCGGACGCGGGCGGGCAGCTCGGCACGGACCGCGAACGCGCGAGGGGCGGGGCGGCGCGTCCCGCGCCGC
>JAZBOM010000570.1:0-3830 GCA_036351205.1 Thermoleophilia bacterium
CCGAGGCTCCGCACCTCGCCGTCGTCTGCGGAGCCGCGGAGACCGAGGCGCGCGCCCTCGCCGAGGCCGGGCTCCGGGTGTGGCCGTCGCCTCACGGCGGCGGGCCGGCGAGCGCCGGCGAGCTCCTGCCGCGCCCGGCGATCGAAGCGCTCGTCGCGGGTCTGAAGGTCGGCGAGGTGATGGCCCGGGCGCGGCGCGGCGGCTCCTCGCCGCTGGCCGCCGAGCAGGCCGCCGCGGCACAGGCGCACGCCGAGCTGCTGCCCAAGGACGTCGCCGCGCACCGTCGCTGAGGCGCGAACGCACGGCGCCTGCGGGCGCGCCTGCGCGACTCCCTGTAGCCACCCGACGGCACACCAGTCTGCACGACGCGGTCCGACGACGACGCCGGCGCCCGAGGTCGCCCGGCACCCGCGCCGCCCCGGAACGTCCTCTCCGCGCCGGGCGGCGATATACTGCCGTCCGACGGGACGGCCTCCGACCTGCGAAGGAGCCACGTGGACTTCGATGCTTACGACTTTCACGCCGCGAGCGGCTCGTGGATCGCCAAGGACTTCGTCCACGGCGCCCGCTTCGAGCACGGTCTCGCCTGCATCATCGACCCCGACGTCGTGGTCGGCGACGACGTCAGGCTGGGCAGCCGCGTCCACCTGGCGTCCGGCACCCGCTTCCTCGACGACATCGAGTTCGCCGACGACTGCGTGACGACCGGCGTCTGCCTGCTCGGCGACCACGTCCGCGTGCGCACCGGGTCGTGCATCTCCAAGGCCGTGATCGTCGACGACTGGGCCTTCGTCGGCGCCGGCATCATGTCGTCGCACACCAAGAACATCGACCACGGCCGGCCGCGCGCAGCCAAGCGGCAGCTGCTCACGCGCTACGGGTACGGCACGGTGATCGGCAGCCGCACCAACACGAGCGCGGGGGTCACCATCGCCCCCGGTGCCATCGTCGGGTACGGGTCGCACGTCGTCGTCGACCTCGAGACGCCGAACGGCATCTACTACAACGACCCCCACCCGTACGCCACGCTGCAGCGCGAGCTCGCCCCCGACGACCCCTACTTCATGCGGGTCCCGGCCGGGTTCGAGCCGCGGCAGATCGACCCGGAGCTGCTGGCGAAGTACCTGCCGCACTACCGGCCGCCCTCGGCGCGGTCGTGAGCTCGCACCGCCGCCCGTGACCGCCCCACTCGAGCCCGGCCCCATCGACGTCGCCGCGATCCTCGAGGCTCTCGCCGGCGAGGGTCGCCTGCTCGACACCGTCATCGCGCCGGGTGACGACCCCGGGGTGCTCGAGGTGCGCGGCATCCAGACCGACGCCGGGGCCGGCCCCGGCGACCTTGCCTGGAGCCGGCGACCCGGCTGCGCCTCGGCCTTCGGCGGCACGCTCCTCCTGTGCGGCCCGGACGGCACCGGCACCGACGCGCCGCGGCCGGGGCGCGTCGTCGCCGTGTGCGCCAACCCGCGCCTCGCCATGGCGCGCGTGGTCGAGCGCTTCTTCGCGGAGCTGACGCTCGACCGCGCGCCCGAGTACGCCGACCCCGGCCTCGAGGCGGCCGCAGCGGCCTGCGGCGCCTGGGTCATGAACGCGCGGCTCGGGCACGACGTCACGCTCGGTCCGCACTGCACGATCGGCTGCAGCGGCATGGGCTACGAGCGCGACGACGACGGGCGGCTGGTCAAGTTCCCACAGACGGGCATCGTCGTCGTCGAGGACGACGTGGACGTCGCCGCCCACGCGACGGTGCAGAGGGCGGCCATCGGCTTCACGGTGCTGCACCGGGGAGCGAAGATCGGCCCTCACGCCAACGTCGGCCACAACGTCGACGTGGGCGAAGACGTGCTCATCGCCGGCCACGCCCAGATCGGCGGCGGCTCCCGCATCGGGGCCGGCGCCGTCGTCTGGCAGAGCGCCGTGGTCGCCAACGGCGTGGAGGTCGGGGCGGGCGCCGTGGTCGGCATGAGCGCTGCGCTGCGCCACGACGTCGGCCCCGGCGAGGTCTGGGCCGGCAACCCCGCGCGCAAGCTGCGCTGACCCTCGGAACCGCGGCGGCGTGGCCCCGCCGCCGGCGACTACGCTTCGAGCGCCCGCGCGATGAACTCGACCTGGGCGGGAGCTGCCCCGCGCCAGTAGTCGGCCCCGTGACCCCCCTTGCTGAAGCCGCCGGACGCGGGCTCGGGCAGGACGGCCGTGAGGCGGACCACGTCGCGCCAGAAGGGGTCCTCGGTGCCGCAGTCGACGCGCACGCGCAGGCCGGCGAGCCGGCCGGCATGGGCGATCACGTCGTGACGGGCGAAGTCGGCCGGGCCGTCGAAGGCGTCACCCGCTTTGCGGAGCATGTCGGCGTACGAGCTCCAGACCGCGGGACTGACGGCGACCACCGCGGCGAACAGCTCAGGCCGAGTCTCGGCGGCGAGCAGCGCGCCGTACCCCCCCATCGACCAGCCGATGATCGCCCGGCGATGCTCCCCGAGGCGGTAGCGCTCGGCGCAGTGGGGGATGAACTCGTCGAGCAGCATCGCGAGACGGTCCTCCCCGCTCGCCCGCGGATGCCAGTAGGACTCGCCCCCGGCGACCGCCGCGAGCGCGAACCCGGTGACGTCGCCGTCTCCCACCGCCTCGGCCAGCGGCTCGGCGAACCACACCGGGGGACCACCGCCACGGGCCGGGAGGGCGAAGCAGACGGGGAGAGGTTCGCCCGGTGTGGCACCCGGCGGCCAGACGAGCGCGTAAGGCACGGGCTCGGCGACGGTCCGCGAGTGAAGCTCGCCGTAGGCGACCGACGTCGTCGACGGGGGCTCCTCGCAGGCCTCCGGCCGGAAAGCATCGGCGAGGGCGGCCGGCCACTCGCCGGGCGGCGGCCCGCGCAAGACCGCGACGGCACCGAGAGCGCCGGCGCCGGCCGCGAGGCCGGCGCCGGCGAGAAACCGGGCCCGCGTCATCTTCTCGTACCCTGTCAGCTCGTCCACCGTCGCACCCCTCGGCCCCGGCCTGCGGTCCCTCAGGAGGTCCGGGTCATGGCGGCCCGCAGCACCCGGGCCACCTCGTCGCGCTCCTCGCGGGCGCGGAGCAGCTTCGCCGCCATCGTCACGGGGTGGCCCCCGCCCGTCACCGCGGGCGTCGTGAGGCCGCGGGCCTCCATCACCCGCACCGTCTCGACGAACGCCTCCGCCGACAGATCGACGAGGCCCTCCGTGGCTCGCGCCAGGCGGGCCGGGTGCAGGCGCGCGAGCAGCGTGGGGGTCGCGAACAGCGCCGCATCGCGCGAGGCGTAGGCGCCGAGCGCCGCCCGGCGCCGAGACCACGCGGCGCCCGCGGGGACGAGCCGCGTGGCCCAACCAGGGCTGAGCGGCGTGCGGACCGCCCCGCAGAGGATGCGCTCCGGCACGGCCCGGGCGCCGGTCGCTGTGCCGTCATTCGCTTCATCGTCGGCGACCGCCGCCTCACCTCCGCCGCCCGGCGCCGGGCTCCGGGCCTCGAGAGCATCGGCCAAGGCGAGCGTCGCGGCCACGTGGTCGGGGTGCGCGTCGTAGGGGAAGGGGGTCACGACGACGTCGGGCCGCACGCGGTCGAGTTCCTCCCGGAGGCGGACCGCCAGGTGCTCCCGCTCGGCGGGCAGGCCCCCGTCGGTGAAGTCCCACACGTCGACGTCGTCCACGCCGAGCGCCGCGCACGCGGCGCGCAGCTCGGCCGCACGGACGTCGCCGATGCCGATCCCCGGCGGCGGGGACGGCGACACCGCCGCTGCAGACGCGGGTGCGGCCGAAGCCGCTGCAGACGCCGGTGCGGCCGCCGCCGCTGCAGACGCCGGTCCGCCCGGCGTGGCTGCG
>JAZBOM010000571.1:0-4372 GCA_036351205.1 Thermoleophilia bacterium
AGGCGCTGGCGCTGGTCCTGCGAGAGGATCGAGTAGATCAGCTCCCGGGTGTCGTTGGACGTGAGGCGGGGGTAGTCGAGACGCTCGAGCACGCCGTTCACGCGGATGATCGGCGGCGAGCCGACCGACAGGTGCACGTCGCTGGCGTCACGCTCCAGCACTTCCAACAGAATGTCGACAAGGTCCATCGTCACATCCTCATCTCGTCGTCGCTTCCTCCGACGGTCGCCTACACGATCACGCGGGCGATCTCTTCGACCGAGGTCGCGCCGTCGAGGACCTTGTCGATACCGTCCTCGCGAAGCGACTTCATGCCCTCGGCCGTCGCCACCCGGGAGATTTCATCGGCACTCTTGCGCTCGACCGTGAGTCGTCTGACCGCTTCACTCACGATCATGACCTCGTAGAGGCCCAGACGGCCCTTGTAGCCCGTACCATTACAGCGCGGGCAGCCCTTGGGTCTATAGAGGACGACGTCCTCGCGGTCGACGACTTCGGGGGGGAAGTCGTTCTTGCGCAACATCTCCCTCGTCGCCGTGTAGGGCTCCTTGCACTCCTTGCAGAGCTTGCGGGCCAGGCGCTGGGCGAGCACGCAGTCGACGGCCGACGAGGTGAGGAACGGCTCGATGCCCATCTCGGTGAGGCGGGAGAGCGCCCCCGGAGCATCGTTCGTGTGCAACGTGCTGAGCACGAGGTGGCCGGTCAGCGCCGACTCGACCGCGATCTGCGCCGTCTCGCGGTCGCGGATCTCGCCGATCATCACGATGTCGGGGTCGCAGCGCAGGATCGAGCGCAGTGCGGCGGAGAACGTCATCCCCGCCTTCATGTTGACCTGCACCTGGTTGATGCCGGTGAGCCGGTACTCGACCGGGTCCTCGACGGTGATGATGTTCTTCTCCGGCGAGTTGAGGATGTTGAGCGCCGCGTAGAGCGTCGTCGACTTGCCGGAGCCGGTCGGCCCGGTGACGAGAATGGCGCCGTACGGCTTGGTGAACGAGCGGTGGAAGCGCTTCAGCGCCTTCGGCGAGAAGCCGAGGTCCTCGAGGCGCAGCATCACGTTGGACTTGTCGAGCAGGCGCATGACGATCTTCTCGCCGTACACGGTCGGCAGGGTGGCGACGCGCATGTCGATCGGCTTGCCGCCGACGATGAGGCCGATGCGGCCGTCCTGCGGCACGCGGCGCTCGGCGATGTCGAGGTCGGCCATGATCTTGAGGCGGCTGATGACCCCGTTCTGCATGCGCCGCGGGATCGACATGATCTCGTGCAGCACGCCGTCGATGCGGAACCGGGCGACGAGCTCCTTGGCCTGCGGCTCGAAGTGGATGTCGCTGGCCGCGTCGTCGACCGCCTGGGCGATCACCGAGTTCACGAGCTTGACGATCGGCGCCTCTTCGGTCGCGTCGCGGATGTCGGTGAGCGACTCCTCGTCCATCGCCTCGTGGGCGAGGTCGTCGGTGTTCTCGCCGATCTCGGCGCGCCGCTGGTTGAGCTTGGCGATCGCCTCGAGGATGTCGTCGGGGAGCGCCATCGCCGGCTGGATCTGGCACCCGGTGATGAGCTCGAGGTCCTGCTGGACGAAGAAGTTCTGCGGGTCGGCCATGGCGAGCAGGAGGGTGGTGTCGTCCAGGTACCGGACCGGCGCCGCCACGTACCTGCGCAGGGTCTTCTCGGGGATCAGCTCGGCGACCGACGACTGCGGCGGCGTGTCCTTGAGGTCGATGAAGGCCACGCCGAACTTCTGCGCCAGGGCCCTGGTCATGTCGAGCTCGGAGACGACGCCGTCCTCGACGAGGATCCGGCCGAGCCTCTGTCGGGTCTCCGCCTGCTTCGCCATCGCCGCCTCGACCTGCTCGTCGGTGACGACGCCCATCTCCTTCAGGAGGTCGCCGAGGCGGAGCTTCGAGGGCTTGCGCGTGCGGTAGAAGTCGTTCGGGTCGGCGTCGTCCTTCGCGGGCACCGGACCGGCCGGTGCCGCAGCGTCGTCTACGTCGTCGTCGTCGAGGAGCGCGTCGTCGTCGGCTGCCGGCGTCTCGCCTGCACCGACGTGGTCTTCGGCGGTCGTCTCCCGGCCGGCCCACTGGATGGTCTCGGCGTCGTCGTCCTCCGGCGCGACCACGGGCCCGTCGCCGTTCCCGCCGAGGCGGTCCAGCAGCGCGGCGATGTCCTCGCCGGACTCGATGGCGAAGAGGTCGTCGGCCACGGTCGCGGCTTCCGGGTCCATGATCGGTTCCAGCGTGTCTCCCCCGCCGAGGTTGACGTCCTCACCGGTGTCGTGGGCCGACCGCTTGTCATGTTCTCTCCGCGGCATCACGCATCACCTGCACTGAAGCCGGCACGCCCGTCCAAAGCTCGAACGCCGCCGCCGCCTGCCAGATCAGCATCGACAGCCCGTCGACCGTGCCTGCTCCGCGCGCCCGCGCCGCGGCGAGGAAGTCAGTCGGCCCCTCACCGTAGACCAGGTCGACAACGACCTGTCCTCTGAGCACGTTATCGGCCAAAGCGGCGGGCACTTTACCTGAGCCGGGCAAGCCGAGACTGGTGGCGTTGACGAGCACGTCGTGGGCGCCGACGAGCCCCGCGTCGAGGGCGGGGAGCGGCGCGGCCGCGAGCTCCGCTCGCGGCCGCGCCGCGACGATCGTCTCGACGAGGCGCTCGGCCTTCGCGGGGTCGCGGTTGACCACCGTCGTCGCGAACCCGTGATCGGCCAGCGCCAGGGCCACGGCGCGGGCCGCGCCGCCGGCGCCGAGCAGCAGCGCGCGCGGAGCGGCTGCCGCCTCTTGCGTGCCGGCCGTCGGGCTCTCGCGCCCGGCGTGCGGCCCACCCCAGACCTCCGCGAGCGCCCGGGCGAAACCGATGACGTCCGTGTTGAAGCCGCGCAGCCGGCCGTCCTCGACGACGATCGTGTTGACGGCCCCGAGCGCGGCCGCGGTCTCGTCGAGCTCGTCGAGGAGCCCGGCCGCCGCGACCTTGTGAGGCACGGTGACGTTGGCGCCCCGCAAGCCGAGGGCACGCAGGCCGGCGACCGCGACGGGCAGTGCGGCAGCGGCCACCGGGAGGGGCACGTAGACGTAGTCCAGACCGCGGGCCGCGAAGGCGGCGTTGTGGATCTGCGGCGACCGCGAGTGCGCGACGGGGTCGCCGAGGAGGCCGATCACACGGGTGTTGCCGGAGACCATGGTCACCACGACCCCTTCCTCGCCGGGCGGGCGCCCGTCCGGCCGTTCGCCGGCGCCGCGACACGGGCCCGAGCCGGGCCCGGGCGAGGCGCGCCGTCACGCCATAGGTTTGGCACCCGGCGGCGTCCTCCTGCCGGCCGCGCGCGGCCGGGCCGCTGCTCACCGGCAGCTCGCGGCCGCGCCGCTCCTCCCCGGCGTCGCGCAGCCGCGCTGCTACTCCCGGCGTCGCGCAGCCGCGCTGCTACTCCCCGGCCGCCGCCTTGGCCTTGTTCTGCAGGAACTCCTCGTAGGTCGTCGAGAAGTAGTGCTCCCCGCTGCCGTCGCCCTTGGCCACGTAGTACAGGTAGTCCACGCCGGCCGGGTCGGCCGCCGCCTGGATCGACGCCAGGCCGGGGTTGGCGATCGGCGTCGGCGGCAACCCCGCGATCTTGTAGGTGTTGTAGGGCGAGTCGATCTCGAGGTCGTCGAACGTGAGCTGCTCCTTGTACTCGGGCAGCGCGTACTGGATGGTGGCGTCGATCTGCAGCGGCATGCCCACGCGCAGGCGGTTCCAGATCACGGCCGCGACCAGGGGCCGCTCGTCGGCGACGCGCGCCTCGCGCTCGACCAGCGAGGCGATGATCAGCACGTCGTAGGTCGTCAGGTTGGCGTCGCCGGCGCGCCCGAGGTCGACCTTCTCGAGGTTGGCGAAGAGGGTCTCGAGCTGCAACTCGACGGCGCGCCGCGGCTTGAGGGCCGGCAGCACCTCGTAGGTGGCCGGGAAGAGCAGGCCCTCGAGCGTCGTCCCCTCCTTGTAGCCGTCGAGCTCGACTGCAGGCGGGTCGTCGGCGGCGATCCGCCGGTAGGCGGCGGCGTCGAAGCCCTCGATCTTCTTCGCCCACCGCTTCGAGGTCTGCTCGAGAGTGAAACCCTCGGGTATCGTCACAGTCGCGGTCTCCGCCTTCTCGCCCGCGAGCAGCGCCGCGATCAGGCTGTCGTAGGGCTCGTTGACGCGCAGGTCGTAGGTGCCCGGCTTGAGGTCGCCGCCGTGACCGTCCTCCTCCGCCTTGCGCACGAACGTGAACGCGTGGCGCACGACGCCCGCGTCCTCGAGGATCTGCCCGATCTCCGAGAGCGTCGCGCCCTCGGGGATGGTCACGGTGACCGGCCCGCCGACCTCGCCCCAGTCGAAGAGGTCGCGCACATAGCCCGCG
>JAZBOM010000572.1:0-2447 GCA_036351205.1 Thermoleophilia bacterium
CCGCGCCGACCGCCTGCGGCCAGCCGAGCGAGACGGCGCCCTCCGCGATGCGGTTCGCGGTGAGCGGTGAACGCCAGGAACCGTACGGAGCCTTCACGGGGACCTCCTCGCCGGGTGCGCGTGCCGGTGGTGCCGGAGGGGAGCGGCTTGCCTCCAGCCGCGCCCGAACATGAGCAGCCTACCCCGCGCGGCGCGCGAACGGGAGCGCCCTACCTCCAGAGGGGCTGGAGGGGTACCATTATGAAGTAGTCTCGGGGGGAGTGAGATGAAGCGAGTCCTGCCACGGCCCAACGCGGCGTGCTGCATCGCCATCTTCACGGCGGTCTCGGCGCTGATCATGGTGCTCGCGCTGTGCGCCTCGTGCATCTTCCCTGACTGACGCGGCCGGCGCGGCCTGGCACGGCGCGCCGCCCCCGTCGCCGGTCAGTGCGGCGTGCCGCGGCCCGTGCCGGTCAGTGCGGGTTGCCCCCGCCCTCGCGCCGCGTCCTCTCCTGCCCCCTGCTCATCCTGAACACGTGATGTGACCCCCCGCTGCGGCCGAAGTCCGGTGGCAGGGTCGAGCGCGACAGGTCGACGATCCTCAGGCCCGTGCCGGAGAGCGCGTCCTGGTCGAGCTCGAAGTCGCGGCGGTTGCTCGAGAAGAGCAGGACGCCGTCGGGGGCGAGGAAACGACGCGCGACCATGCGCACGAGGTCGGGGTGGTCGCGCTGCACGTCGAACGTCGCTCCCCCCATCCGCGCCGAGTTGCTGAAGGTCGGCGGGTCGAGCCAGATGAGGTCGAACTCGCCGCCGGCCTCGGCGATCCAGCGCAGGCAGTCGGCCTGAACGAGACGGTGCCGTGCGGTGGCCGGTGCGGCCGGGTGCCGGGCGCGGGCCGAGGCCGCGCCGTGGCGCGCGCCTTGGGCGGCCGGACTCGCCGGCGGCCAGCGTTCAAGCGTCGCGCCCTCGATCCCGTTGGCGGCGAAGTCCTGGAGCGCCCACTCGAGGTAGGGGCGCGAGAGGTCGACGCTGACGCTGGAGAGCGCTCCGCCGGCCACGGCGCTGACGGTCGTGGTCCCGGTGTAGGCGAAGAGGTTGAGGAAGCGCCGGCCGGCGGCCAGCGAGCGCACCAGCCGGCGCGTCTCGCGCTGGTCGAGGAAGAGGCCCGTGTCGAGGTAGTCGGTGAGGTTGACGAGGTACGTGAGGCCGTCCTCTTCGACGGGGATGAGGGTGCCGCCGGCCCCCCGGCGCTCGTACTGCGCCGCGCCGCGCTGCCGGCGGCGTTGCTTCACGACGACGCGGGTCTGCTCGATGTCGAGGATCTCGGCGACGATCGCCACCGCCCGCGCGAGTCGGGCCGCGGCGAGCTCGGGCGGCACCTCGCGCGGCGGCGCGTACTCCTGCACGTGTGCCCAGCCGTCGTACACGTCGACGGCGAGGTTGTAGTCGGGCAGGTCGGCGTCGTAGAGGCGGTAACAGGTGATGCCCTGCCGGCGCATCGTGCGCCCGACGTGGCGGAGGTCGCGGCGCAGGCGGTTGGCGAACTGCTCGGCGCCGGGGTCGAGCGCGGCGGGCGAGACGGCCGCGGCGGCAGGAGCGGTCTCGGCTCCCGTGGGGCGCCGCGTCGCGGAGCCGCCGGTTGCCGCCCGAGAAGCGGCGCCCGTGGTGGTCGTGCGTCCGGAGCCTGCTTCGCGCGCGACGTCCCGTCGTCCCCTGACGACCAGCCGGCAGTGCAGCGGTCCGTTGGTGAGCCGGGGGCCGGCGCGGCCGACGCCGAGCAGTCGCGCCGCCCCGGGGTGGGCGGAGAGGACGGCGACCTGCCAGCCGTCGAACTCCGCGCGCAGCCGCTCGCCGAGAAGTGCGTACAAGCGCTCGAGGTCGCGGCGCTCGCCGAGGCGCTCGCCGTACGGCGGGTTGCAGGCGACGAGGCCGGCGGGCGTCCCCGGCGGCGCGACGAGCGCCGCCAGCTCCCGCCGCTCCACCGTCACGAGGCGGTGCAGGCCGGCGCGCTCGACGCAGGCCCTGGCGATGCGTACCGCGGTGGGGTCGTGGTCCCAGCCGGTGAAGACGGGCGGGCGGCGGAGCGCCGCGAGGCGGGCGAGGCCCGCCTCGCGGCGCTCCGCCGCCTCGTCCACGATCTCGCGCCACACGGCGGCGTCGTGCCCGCGCCAGCGCAGGAAGCCGAAGGCGTCGTCGCCGGCTCGGCTGACGAGGCCCGGGGCGACGTCCGCCGCGACGAGCGCCGCCTCGATCGGCAGCGTGCCCGACCCGCAGAGCGGGTCCACGAACGAGCCGCCGCGCTCGGCGACCGCCGGCCACCCGGCCAGGGCCAGGACGGCGGCGGCGAGGTTCTCTTTGAGCGGGGCCTCGACCTGGATGCGCTCGGCGCGGTAGCCGCGGCGGTGCAGGCTCTCCCCCGACAGGTCGAGGGCGAGTTCGGCGCGCCCGCCCTCGAGGTGCACGTTGAC
>JAZBOM010000573.1:0-3555 GCA_036351205.1 Thermoleophilia bacterium
ACCCCGCAAGGATGAAGACGCCGTGCCGGGCGGCGAGCGCCGCCAGGGCGCCGTTGCTCGGACCGTCGAGCGGCTCGGCGTGCTCGCGTATGCCGGCGCCGGGTCCTTTGTAGGCCCAGGTCTCGGGCAGGGCGACGAGCTGCGCCCCGGCGGCGACGGCCCTCTCGACGAGCGCCGTCGCCGCCGCCACGTTGGCGGCCACGTCGGCGCGCGTGTTCATCTGCACGCAGGCGACGCGCAGGCGGCGGCTCATCGCACGCAGGCCATGAGGCCGAGGATCTCCCACGCCACGGTGGCGGCGAGTGCGGCCGTGAGCTGCGAGACGTCGAGATCGGGGACGACCTCGACGACGTCGGCGCCGGCGAGGTCGAGACCGCGGCAGCCGCGCAGCAGGGCCAGGGCCTGCATCGACGATGGCCCGCCGACTTCGGGCCCGCCCACTCCGGGGGCGAAGGCCGGGTCGACGAAGCCGAGGTCGAAGGTCAGGAACGCCTTGCCGGCCGCGCGCTCGACCGCCATCTCGACGACACCCGTACCCAGCTGCGCGAGGTCGAGCCAGGGCACGATCTCGAAGCCGAGGGCGCGGGCCTCGTCGTACTCTCCGGGGCCGGACAGCCCGCCGCGCAGCCCGAGCTGCGTCGAGCGCGCCGGGTCGACCAGGCCCTCTTCGACCGCGCGGCGCACGACGGTGGCGTGCGCGTAGCGCTCGCCGCGGTACTCGTCGAGCGTGTCGCCGTGGGCGTCGAAGTGGATGAGGGCCAGCGGGCCGTGGTGGCCCGCGGCGGCCCGCAGTCCGGCCAGCGTGACGGTGTGGTCGCCCCCCAGGCCGAGCGGCACGACGCCGGACGCGTGGAGCGGTGCCAGCGCCCCCTCGAGCCGCTCGAGCGAGCGGCCGACGAAGCCCGGCACCACCCCGGCGTCGCCCCAATCGACCACGGAGAGGCGATCGAAGACGGCGACGCGTTGGGCGGGGTTGTACTCGGGCCGCAGACCGACCGCGGCTTCGCGCACGGCCCTCGGCCCGAACCTGGCCCCGGCCCGCACGCTGACCCCGGTGTCGAGCGGGAGTCCGACGACGGCCACGTCGACGTCGGCCGGATCGGTCACGTGGGGCAGGCGCAGGAACGTCGCGACGCCGGCGAAGCGCGGCGCCTCGGACGCCGGCGTCGGATGGTACCGCTTCACGTCGTCACCCTCTGGCCCACGGGGCAAGTATGGCATAGGCTTCCGCCGAGGGGGACGCCGCCGACGACGGCGGCGCACCGCGAGGGCGACGGAGGGGCCGTGGCGCCCGAGAAGATCCGGATCCTCGTCATCGACGACGACCGGGATCTCACCGAGACGGTGCGAGGCGTGCTGGAGGCACAGGACTACGAGGTCCTGACCGCCGGCGACGGCGAGCACGGCCTCGAGCTCGCCTTCACCGAGCGACCTCACCTCGTCCTGCTCGACCTCATGATGCCGGGCATGGACGGCTACCGCGTCTGCCGCGAGCTCCAGTTCGGCTACACGAAGGACATCCCCGTCGTCATCCTGACCGCGAAGGCCGACCTGCCCGACATGATGGAGGCGAGCCGCTGCGGCGCCACCGGGTTCGTCACCAAGCCGTTCCGTGTCGACCACCTGCTGCAGACCGTGCGCAACGTGCTGCGCGACGCGTCGGTCTACTACGACGAGATCACCGGCCTCCCGACCCTCGCCAACGTGCAGGTCGAGATGCAGCGCGTGCTCGCCGACCACCCGCAGCTCGGCATCATCTACGTGTCGCTCGACGGCGTCTACGCCCTCGAGCAGCTCCAGGGCTTCGAGGTGGTCGACGAGGTGTTCCGCGTGATCGGCCAGCGCCTCCTCTCCGCCCGTGGCGAGCTGCTCCGCAGCGACGACTACGTCTCCGTCTCGAGCCTCGGCAACGCGTTCCTCATCGTGCTCTCGCCGGCCCGCGACCAGACGACCGTCGACGACCGCGACCTGCTCGCCATCAAGCGCCGGCTCGAGGAGCGCCTGCTGCGCGACCTCGAGCACGAGCTCGAGGGCCGGCTCCTCATGAACATCGACGTCTTCGTGGGCTACGCGCGCCTGGCCCGCTCGCCCAAGGTGCGCTTCAGGCGGGCGCTGCTCCAGGCCATCAACGAGGCGACGACGCGCATCGAGAGCGAGCGCGCCGAGGTACGCGACCGGCTGCGGGGAGAGCTCGACCGCATCCTCACCTCGCGTCAGGTGAGCTGCGTCTACCAGCCGGTCGTGCGGCTCAAGGACTACGTCGTCGTCGGCTACGAGCTCCTCGCTCGTGGCCCTTCGGAGAGCGACCTGCACTCCGCCGACGCGCTCTTCGACGTGGCCCGCGCCGCCGACCGGCTCCCCGAGCTCGACCGTCTCTGCCGCCAGACCGCGACGCGCAGCAGCGCGACCCTGCCCGAGCAGATCCTGCGCTTCGTCAACATCGACCCCGGGGCCCTGTTCCGGGTCCTCAGCGACGTCGCCATCGACGAGTACATCGCCGAGCTGCCGGAGGCGCTGCGCGCGGCGACGGTCCTCGAGATCACCGAGAAGAGCGTGATCGACGACTTCGACCACTGCCGCACGGTGATCGCCCGGCTCCGCGCCCACGGGTTCCGGGTCGCGGTCGACGATGCGGGCTCGGGCTACTCCGGCCTGCAGACCATCGTCGAGACCGAGCCCGACTACATCAAGCTCGACATCAGCCTCACGCGCAACCTCGAACGCTCGCTGGTCAAGCAGAAGATGGTGCGCACGCTCGGCGCCTTCTGCCGCGACGCCGGCATCGAGCTGATCGCGGAGGGCGTCGAGACCCGCGAGGAGCTCGACGCCCTCCGCGAGCTCGAGGTGCCCTACGCCCAGGGGTTCCTCTTCGCCCAGCCGGGCTCGCCGTACCCGCTGCGCGACCGCATCGACCCCGCCGCGGCCACCCTCGAAGAGGTCGCGGACGACGCCTGAACCCCGCGCTCATCGCCCGGACCGGCGACGCCCGCACGCCGCACCATTGACAGCCCGTGGTACAATCCGCGCCACGATGACGAGCCCCGGCGCCACACCGAGCACCACCCGCAGCTGGCGCTGCTGGCTCTGGCGCGCCCCGCGCGCCTGACTTCCCGCACCCTCGTTCCGCAGGGCACCCTTCTCCCCACCCGGGCACCGGTGCGCCTGCATCCCGACCCAGATAGACCCACCGTACGGTGCGACCAGGCGCCGTGAAGCGACCCAGCAAAGGAGGTGCGTCATGAAGAAGAAGTTCCTTCTCGACGAAGAGAGGATCCCGAAGGCCTGGTACAACGTCGTGGCGGATCTCCCCGAGCCGCCCGCCCCGCCGCTCAACCCGGCCACCGGGCAGCCCGCCGGGCCCGAGGACCTGGCGCCCATCTTCTCCATGGGACTGCTCGAGCAGGAGATGTCGCCCGAGCGCTATATCGCGATCCCCGACGAGGTCCGCGACATCTACCGCATCTGGAGGCCGACGCCGCTGATCCGCGCCACCGGCCTCGAGAAGGCGCTCGACACCCCGGCGAAGATCTTCTTCAAGTACGAGGGCGTCAGCCC
>JAZBOM010000574.1:0-4061 GCA_036351205.1 Thermoleophilia bacterium
ACGACGATCCCGCCCGTCGGCCAGTGGCCGTACGCGCCGATGGACCCCGACGCGATCGGCGCCAGCGCGTGGGCGCCGCCGGGCTGCGGCGGGTGCGGCGGCAAGTCGGCCGGCGCGCTCATCTACGGGTTGCGCGCGGCCCTCCCCGGCGGGCCGTGGGACAAGCTGCCGGTCAACATCGGCGCGTTCGCCAACGGCGGCGGCCCGTACGGCACGAGCTGTGGCGGGGTCGCCGGTCCCTTCTTCATCATGCAGTTGATCGGCAAGAACGTCTCGTTGGACCCGACGACACCGAAGTGGGCCAGCGCCGCGTCGGACCTGGGGGCGGCGTTCCACAAGTGGTATTGCGACTTCCCCTTCCCCAGCACCGACTGGGACGACCTGACGAGCTTCAAGGGCACGGTGACGTCGGTGTCGGGGTCGCCGCTCTGCCACGAGTCGCGCAGCCAGTGGGAGAACGTATACCTGCGGCAGTGGGACCCCACCACCCCGTATGACGGCACGCGCTGCACCAAGCTGCCGTGCGACACGGTGAAGCAGGCCGTGCAGATGCTGAACGACTGGTGGGCCAGCCCGGCGGCCGTCGCGTGGGCGCCCGACGAGGACTTCGCGACCTGCTACGGCTGCCACACGCAGCTCAACAGCGAGCACAAGGTCGGCGCCATCCACCCGACCGAGAGGGAGAACTGCACCAACTGCCACACCGTGCCGGCGAAGCACCCGGCCCCGGCGAAGAAGCCGAGCCGCAAGAAGAAGACGGTGATCTGAGAGCAGTCTGAGGTCACCCCGCGCCGGTCGAGGGGCGCCTGGCTGCGCCTAGACGGAGCGACCGGCAGGAGCAAGGCGACGGGGCGGCCGCGGCGAATGCCGCGGCCGCCCCGTCGCCGTCTCAGTCAGTCTTCGCCGGCCGTGTCGGCGCCGTCGGCGTCGCTCTCGGACGGTGGCTCGGCCCCGCCCCGAGCCCCTTCGGCGCTCGGCGTCGCCCGGCGTCGCGGCGACGCAGCCTTCCCGGCATCGCCGCCACCGCTCTCCCCTTCTCCGCGCAGCCACACCGTGCGCTGCGGGAACGGGATCTCGATGCCGTGCTCGTCGAAGGCCTGCTTGAGACGGGCGCGCACCTCTCTCGACACCGCCCACTGGCGCCCGGGATCGGTCTTGACGGCCAGGCGCAGCACGATCGCGTCGGGGCCGAAGCTCTCGACCCCCCAGAGCTCGGGCTCCTCGAGGATGGGCAGCGCTTCCGACCCCTCGCGCCACACACTGTCGGCGACCTCTTTGACGACGGCCGAGGCCTCGGCGATGTCGGTGTCGTAGGCCACTTCGACGTCGAGGATCACGCGAGCCCAGAGCTGAGACTGGTTGCCGACCCGGCGGATCTCGCCGTTGGGCACGTGCCACAGCGTGCCTTGGACATCGCGTACGCGGGTGATGCGCAGCGTGACCTCCTCGACGACCCCGGTGGCCTCGCCGAGGTCGACGAAGTCGCCGACCCCGTACTGGTCCTCGATGAGGATGAAGATGCCGCTGAGGAAGTCGCGCACGAGTGTCTGGGCGCCGAAGCCGAGGGCGACGCCGGCGATGCCGGCGCTGGCCAGCAGGGGTGCGAGGCTCACGTCGAACTCGCCGAGGACCATGATGATCGCGACGGCGTAGATGATGATCGAGGCGACGCTGCGCAGCACGGCGCCGAGCGCCCCGGCGCGTTGCCGCACGCGCTCGCTGTGCTCGACCCTGTCACGCAGCCGCAACGGCGAGAGGTACTGCAGCGCGCCTCCCGCAGTCAGGACGCTTTCCTCCTCCTGCCGCGCGGCGTCACGCGCATCCTGCCTGGCGATGAGCCGCTTCATGTACCGCGTGATCGCCAGGCGCACCAGACGGTCGAGAATGAAGGCACCGACGAGGATGCCGCCGACCCTGGCGGCCAGGATGAGTATCTCGGAGTAGTCCACGACCGGGTCACCTCCCTGCGGCCTGCCGAAGGCAAAGCCTAGCAGACGACGGGTGCCGCGAAGGGCGCCGAACGGCGACGGGGGGCGGGGCGGCCGTGGGCCGCCCCGCCCCCCGTCACGTCACGCGCCCCGCAGCCGTCGTCGCGGCCGCGAGCGCGTTTGTCTCAGGGCTGCAGCAGCGAGTCGATCAGGTCCTGGGCCTCGAGGGCCAGGCCGATGTCGCGGTCGGCGAGCGCCGACCCGTCGCCGGTCAGCCGGGCGGCGGCCTCGAGGTCGGCGGTCTCGCCGAACGCGAGCGCCTCCCAACCGACGAACGTCGGCAACAGGTCGCCGTAGTCGTACTCGTGGCTCTTCATGACCGCGCTGACCGCCTCCCAGGCCGTGCCGTCGCCGTAGTCCGGCAGCGCAGCCGTGGCGGCGTCGACGTCGGCGAGCAGCGCCGTATGGAACGGCGTGTACGGCGAGAAGCCCGGGTTGTTGATGCTCGACCACATGGCCGACGTCAGCTCGGGGCTCTCAGGGCTCAGCACGAAGACGCTGGAAGAGACCGTCCGCATGTTGCAGATCGAGAAGCCCGACCAGCCGTAGCTCCAGATGTCCTTGGGGATCTCGGGGTGCGCGCGGCGCAGCTCGATGACACGGTTGCGCATGCCCCAGCCCTCGAAGTCGCGGTTGAACGCCATCTGCAGGGCCGGAGTCATCACGTGACCGTTCTCGTCGAGCAGCTCGTCGGCGCGGTCCTGCCGGCCGATGGACGACGACCACATGTTGCCGAGCTCACCGGCGAGGACCATCGAGTAGTACGGCTCGTACATGTAGTGGTTGGCGTGCGCCTCGGCGCCGTTCTCGACCCAGTTGACGACCGACGTCGGGACGCCCTGCTCCGCGAAGTACCCGGGCACGGTCTCGACGATGGCGGCCTTCACGCCGTCGCCGAGCTCGTAGGTCGCGCCCTCGTAGTGGTTCGTCGCCTCGATGAACGCGACGGCTTCGTCGGCCGTCGCGCAACCCATGAGCACCTGCTCGTTGATCGCGAACGGCGTCAGACCGTCCTCGGAGTAGTCGTCGACGGGCATCCAGTTGTGGCCGATCGCGACGCCCATCTCGTTGATGCCCTGCGAGACGCCGACCTCGCCGGCGGTCATCATGCCGATGTAGCGGTAGCCGCTCGTCGGCGCGACGAAGAACATCACCTGCGTACCCTGCAGGTCGCGGTTCTTGGAGACGATCACGTAGTCGCCCTCGGTGCCGGTCCCTGCGGCTGCGAAGTTGGTGCAGGCGCCCGTCTGGACCATGTGGCTGCGCGCCACGTTGAAGGCCAGCAGGTCGACGAAGCGGACGCCGGCGCCCTTGGCCGCCGACCTGATGCTCGCGACCCACGCCGCGTCGAGGTCGGCCTTGGCGGCGCGCGCCTCGGCGATCAGCTTCGCCTTGCTGGTGCCGGAGCGCTTGGCCACGCCCCAGAACGCCTTCAGGTTGGCCTTGATGGCGCCCGAGGCGCCGTCACCGTACTGGTACCAGACGCCCGGTCCCTCCGCCGTGACGACGACCTCGTCGGCCGCCAGAGCGGGCGCCGCCGTCGCCAACAGCATCAGCAGCGCCAGCGCCAGCAGCATGGTGATACGCGAACTTCGATCCATCCTGTCCCCCCGTCAGTCGATGGTGAGTCCGCCACCTACCCTATCAATCGGTCATCCGGTCAGACAAACACCGGGGCGCGTTCTCGAGGCAGTGCGGGGCCGAACGGCCTCCGCACCGCCGGGACCCGCGATCCCCGCGAGACCCCGTCCGCGGCGCAGACGCGGCGATTCCCGCGGCCTGGCGCAGTCGCCTCAGGCCGCCGCGCGCTCCAGCCGCCGTGCCGCGAGGTACTCGTGCAGGTAGCGCACGGCGATGGCGCCCTCGCCGACGGCCGCCGCCACCCGCTTGATCGAGCCGTGCCGCACGTCGCCGACGGCGAACACACCGGGCAGGCTGGTCTCGAGCGGGTAGGGCGGCCGCTCGGGCGTCCACAGGAGTCCGCCGCCCTCGCCTCCGCCGTCATCGCCTCCGGCGTCGCTCGCCGTCAGGTCGCTCCCCGTCAGCAGGAACCCGTCCTTGTCGCGAGCGATC
>JAZBOM010000575.1:0-2139 GCA_036351205.1 Thermoleophilia bacterium
CCTCGTCGTGGTGGCGGCGGGGATGGCGGTGGGGAGCTGTCCGGGCTGCCTTCCGGCGGGGCGGCGCCCGGTGTTTGTGCTGCTGTGTCGCCGGGCACTGGCTGTTCGCTCCGCGCGGCCGGGTGCGGGGCGCCGGCGGTGTCGGCCGCTGCGGCGGCCCTTGCGGCGGAGCTGGGGCTGTTTCCCTCCGACGCGTCGGCCGTGCCTGCAGAGCCGTCTGCGGTTGGAGCGACCGCGTCGTTGGTAGGTGCGGCCGTGGGTGAGCCGGGAGCTTGGGGGTCGTCCGCGGGCGCCGGCGGCGGAGACGGTGGCGGCGGCGGGGCGGTGCGCACGAAGGCGCTGATGGCGCGTCTGGAGGTGAGCCCGCGCCCGGCGGCCGAGTCGAAGAATTCCTGCGCTCGCGCGGCGGTGGAGGTATCCAGCATGTCGGTGAAGGCCGCGAGGTTGCCGGCGCGCGTCCGGCGTGGTGGCCGCGGCCGTGGCGCGGCGGGCTCGGCGTCGCCTGCGCCGTGGCCGGCGGGCTCCGCCGCTGCGCGTGCTGCCGCTGCCGCTGCGGCGCGCTCCGCCTTGGCGGCGCGTCGCGCTGCTATTCGCTCTGCCGCCGCGTCTGCCGCTGCTGCGCGCTCTGCTGTCTCGTGCTCTGCCGCTGCGCGTGCCGCCTCCGCGCGGGCGTCCGCTTTGGCGGCCCGCACTGTTGCGGCTATCCTGTTGTCGGTGAGCGCGGCGGCGTCGAGGTCGAGTAGCTGCACGTTGACGAGGGCAACGACGGCGTCGTCGAGACTCTCGAGCTGAGCGGCGTAGCGTGCGGCGGTCTCTGCCGTCATCTTCCTCACGACTGCGCTGTTGATCCGGGGGTACGTGCGGCGGAGTCGCGCGGCGTCCTTGCGCGAGATGAGGGCTGGCGGCGAGGGTGGGGCCGGGCTTGCTGGGCGATCGACGTCGCCATCCTCGTCGCCGTACTCGGAGTCGCGGTGCTCGGAGGATACCTCGATGGGGAGGGCCGGGTTAGCGGGCTCGGGGCGGGCAGCGGCCATCGCCCGTATGTCCTCGAGTAGCGTGCGTTGCACGTGCAGGGCGTCGAGAACTGTGGTGTAGTCGGCCTGAGCCGCGGTGAGTAGCGCGACGGCTGCCTCCGCTGATGCCGCCGCGGCCGCGCGAAACGTGTCGGCTGCCGCCTGGAAGGCGCTGGCTGGCGGGCGGTCGGGCGTGGTGCGCGACGCGACCCGCTGCGCGGCGGGGGCTTTGCCGCGTGCACCGGCGACGGGCTCGGGCGGAGAAGGTGCTGGCTGGTTGTGGGTGCTGCCGGATGGGCCGGCGCCGCCCTCGCCTGCGGAGTCGGCGTGGAGGCAGCGCGCGCCGCCGCCGTAATGCGGGCACCTGCGTCGCATGCTGCTGCAGACGCCGCACGCGGTGCGGCCACGGGGAGCGCCCTTGCGCTTCTTGGCCGCCGGCGCGTCCGCCTCCGGCGAGCGGTGCTGTGCGCGGCCTGCGACCGCGGCCGCGCGCCGGGCGGGCGGCGATGGCGGTGGCGAGGCGGCAGAGCTGGCGGGCGGCGGTGGCATTGGGTTCCCAGTGAGGGCGTCCGCGGCCGGGGCGACGTAGCTGTTGAAGACGTCGGCCGTGTCGTCGTCGGTGATGAGGAAGAGCTCCGTGTGCGGAGGCGCGCTGCCCCCGGTGATGGCGAAGGCCGGCCCGGGCGGCATCTCCGGCAAAACCGTCGACGGAGTCTGAGCTGGCGCTTGCGCTATGTCTTGCGCTGTGCGGATGACGAAGCGGGCGCGGACGCGCCGTGCGTCGGGGACGCTCCGCATCCATAGCCAGGCGGGCGGCCTGGGGAGGGTGTCCAGCGCGCCGGTGTCGACCCACGCCTCGTCGTTGCGGCCGGTGGGGAAGTAGAAGTGTGCGACGTCGATGTGGCCCTCCGCGCGAGTGTCGAGCCAGTCGGCGAGTCTGCTGGTCACGAACTGCAGAAAGAGCAGCTGCGGGCGCAGCATTGCCGCAAATACCTGGCGGACGGGCACGTCGGTGGCCGTGAAAAGCCGGCGCCCGCCGTCGGGCATAAGCACGCCGATCAGAGGCGGAAGACCGCGGTGCGTGGGCGCGAGATCGGTTATCGACACTCCGGGGATGAGCCGCAGC
>JAZBOM010000576.1:0-2080 GCA_036351205.1 Thermoleophilia bacterium
ACCGAGAACAAGCGGACGCCGGCCGTGATCGAGCGGGGGACCGCCGCGGCCGGCGACCGGGAGCTCGGCTCCACTCCCTTGTGAAGGATTGTACAGACGGCCCATCGACAGGGTCAATCGTGTCAAGAGCAGGAGTCGATTCGGGGTATCCGGTGAAACTACCTGCAAAAACCGCAGTTGCTGCCTATCCGGTTGGATGAAGCCGCGAGCGGACGTCCGGGTCAGCGACCGCTGAAGCGGCTGCGGGCGCGCGCCTGGGCCGCCTCGTACACCACGCGCGCCGGCCGGCCGAGCTCGGCCGCCGCGCGGCGGCAGTCCTCGTACTCCGGCGAGACCGTCGCCAGCCGTCCCTGGGTGAAGCCGAGACGGACGCCGATGTCGTGCCCCGCGATGCGCACCGTCTCACGGCGCTCCTCGGCGTACAGGCGACCGACCGGCAGCACGCGCAGGCCGAAGGTCGTGGTCTCGGCGAAGACGCTCGCGGCGAGACGCTCCTGCTCGTCCGCCGCCGCCAGCACGTGCAGCACCGTCCCGGGACGGCCCTTCTTCATCAGCGCCGGCGTCATCCAGACGTCGAGCGCGCCGGCTTCACGCAGGGCCTCCGCGGCGTGAGCGAGCAGCTCGGCGCTCATGTCGTCGATGTTGGTCTCGAGCACGACGTGCTCGGTCGGCGGGGCGGCCGTCACAGCCGCGGGCGCGCCCTGGTCGCCGGGCGCGACGTCGGCCACCGTGTCCGCTTCGCCGGCAGCGGCGCCGGTCGCTGCGTCCGCTTCGATCGGGGTGGCGGCTGCCGCTTCAGCGTCGGATGCATCGGCGCCGCCGGGCGCGGCATCCGCGCCGTCCCTCGTGCCGGTGCCGTCGAGGGTGATGTCGCCGGTGAGCGTGATGTCGTCGGAGGGCGTGATGTCGCCGGAGGGCGTGTCGTCGCCGGAGAGGGTGATGTCGTCGGCGGGCGCGTCGGCGGCAGGAACGTCCGTATGGTCCTCCCTGGGCATGTCGTCGTCGGGGTCGGCCGCATGGTCGTCGGCGAGGCCAAGGACGTTGGGGTCGGGTGAGTCCTCGGCCTCACCGTGGGCGTCGCCGGCTCCCTGGTAGGCTTCGGCCAAGGCAGCGGCGTCGGTCAGGACGGCGCCGTCGGCCTTCTCCTCGAGCGACACGTCGTCGTCGGTGCCGGGCAACGTGACGGGAGGCGCGGCGAACCACGGCGCCGCGTCCGTCGCCTGCGCGTCCTCCTCAGCCGGCTTGATGGCACCCGGTGCAGGCCCGGCGCCGAACAAGGGCGACGAGACCCACGGCGCAGCGGCGTCGGGCGCGGCATCGGACGCGGCGTCTGCATCCCCCGGATCGGCGCCCTCGGGCATGGCGTCTGCCGGGTCGTCTGCATCCCCCGAGACGGCGCCCTCGGGCGAAGTGCCGGCGCCGAGTAGATCCTCTGCCTTCGCTGAAGCGTCTGCTTCGATCGGGGCGTTCGCTTCGGCTGATGCCGGGGCGTCGGTCGAAGCCTCGGCGTCGGACGAGATCGCGGCGGCGGATGAGGGCTCGACGGCCGAGTCCGGCTCGACGCCGAACCAGGCCGCGGCATCGGAGGAGGGCGGGCGGTCGCTCGAGGGCCGGGCATCCGGGGAGCTCTCAGTTTCGGGCGAGTTCTCCGCTTCGGGTGAGTCCTCAGCTTCGGGCGCGATCCCGGCTTGGTCGCTCGAGGGCGGTGGTGAGATCTCGACCGCGGCGCTCGAGGGCTCGGGCGCGCTGTCGGCCTCGGCGTTCGGGTGCTCGGACGAGCTTTCGGCCTCGGCGTTCGGGTGCTCGGACGAGGGTTCGACGCCGGCGACCTCGGCAGCCGGGGTGACGACGGCGACCCGCAGCACATCAGGGCGGCCGGGCAGACCGCGGCGAGCCGCCCCGAAGCCTTCGCCGGTCACTTCGCCGGGAGGCTGCCGGTCGAAGTCGTCGGCGAAGTGTGCGAGCAGGGCCGCGCCGGCCGGCGTCGTGGCCCCGGCCGCGACGCCGGCGCCGGGAGCCCTGTCGCCGTCGACGGCGTCTTCGTCGCCGACGGCGTCTTCGTCGGCGGCCTCGCCGGCGC
>JAZBOM010000577.1:0-2026 GCA_036351205.1 Thermoleophilia bacterium
ACGCGTACCGGCGAGGCGCCGAGCCGCATCGTCCCGCCCATGTCCTCGATCTGCTTCTGCTCGGGCAGCAGGTCGATGACCGGGAACGGCGACTCGGGGTCGAACTCGGACGAGTTGGCGTCGGTCATGCCGCAGACGTTGCGCGCGTACTCGATGACCGCGCACTGCATCCCCAGGCACACGCCGAGGTACGGGGTCTTGCGCTCGCGGCAGTAACGTATGGCCTCGATCTTGCCCTCGATGCCACGCTGGCCGAAGCCGCCCGGCACGATCACGCCGTCGGCGTGGCAGAGCCGCCCGGCGACGGTCGCGTCGCTCAGCTCCTCGGAGTCGACCCAGAGGATCTCGAGCTCGCGGCGCACGGCGAGCGCCGAGTGCTTGAGCGCCTCCCAGACCGAGAGGTAGGCCTCGTGCAGCTGCACGTACTTGCCGACCAGGGCGATCGTGACCTTGCCCTTGCAGCCGTCGATCGCCTCGACGAGCTCCTCCCACTCGGCGAGGTCGGGCGGGCCCACGTCGAGGTGCAGCATGCGCACCGCGAGCGCGTCGAGCCGCTGCTCGTGCATGACGAGCGGCACCTTGTAGATGTCGTCGGCGTCGGGCGCCGAGACGACGGCGTCGGGGTCGACGTCGCAGAACAGGGCGATCTTCTCGCGGATGCCCTGGTCGAGCGGCTCCTCGGAGCGGGCGACGATGATGTCGGGCTGGATACCGATCTCGCGCAGCTCGGCGACCGAGTGCTGGGTCGGCTTGGTCTTCGGCTCGCCGACCACGCCGATCACCGGCACCAGGGTGACGTGGATGTAGAGGACGTGCTCGCGGCCGATGTCCTTGCGGAACTGGCGGATCGCCTCGAGGAAGGGCAGGCTCTCGATGTCGCCGACGGTGCCGCCGACCTCGGTGATGAGCACGTCGACGTCGAGAGCGGCGGCGAGGCGGTGCACCCGCGACTTGATCTCGTTGGTGATGTGCGGGATGACCTGGACGGTGCCGCCGAGGTAGTCGCCGCGGCGCTCCTTGGTGATGACGGCGTTGTAGATGCCGCCCGTGGTCACGTTGGAGTCGCGCTGCACGAACTCGTCGATGAAGCGCTCGTAGTGCCCCAGGTCGAGGTCGCTCTCGGCGCCGTCCTCGGTCACGAAGACCTCGCCGTGCTGGAACGGGCTCATGGTGCCGGGGTCGACGTTGATGTACGGGTCGAACTTCTGGTTCGCGACCTTGAGGCCGCGCGCCTTCAGGAGACGGCCGAGCGAGGCGGCGGTGATGCCTTTGCCGAGGCCGGAGACCACGCCGCCGGTGACGAAGATGTGCTTGGCCATGGGCGTGCGTCCCTCCCTAAGCGAGTGGTCTCAGGTCGTTGGCGGGCACGCCGCGACCCACGCTGAGGCGTACCCTGTGCTGCACGGGATTTGTGGGGCCGGTCGCGCGCCCGTACGTCTGAGACGGGCCGGCGCGAGTGTCTGACCGGCTGTACCACGGATCACGGCCGCGAGTATATAACGCCCGGGCGACGGCCGCCAAAGCCGGTGCCGTCGGCGCTCCCGCGCGGGCGGCGCCGCAGCGCGGGCGACACTGTCGGTGCCGTCGGCGCGGTCGGCGCTCCACCGCGGGCGGCGCTCCAGGGCAGGCGGGACCGTCGGCGCAGTCGGCGCTCCAGAGCAGGCCCGGCCGGCGCCCCGGAGCCCTCGGCGCACTCCGCGCTCCAGGGCAGGCGCCCTCGCGCGCGGCCGGCCCCGCCGGCCGCCGCGACACCCCGGACCTGTCACGACCCTCAGCGAAAGCGCGATCGTCCACCCCGCTTGGCAGCGGATTCCGTCGCTGAGCCCCGTGTCAAATGGCGGATCCAGTCGGTTCACGCCCCGCTGACGACGGCCGAAAAGAGAGATCCTACGTACTCGGTCGTAGAGGAAGCCGAACCAAGGGAGCGGGTCGGCGCGGGCGCGGGACGGCGGGAGCGGACGGGGCCGGACGTCGGCGGCGGACCGTCCGTACGGGGCCGGACGACGGCGGCGGACCGTCCGTGCGG
>JAZBOM010000578.1:0-2865 GCA_036351205.1 Thermoleophilia bacterium
CTGGGGAGGGTACCGTGGACGTGAGCGAGGCCAACCGCCTGTTCGAGGTCGCCGAGCGCCTGGCGACCGAAGCCGCCGCCCTGCGCGAGGCGCTCGAGCTGGAGTTCCTGAACGCTCAGGTCACCGACGTGGTGACCGCCGACTACGACCTCGGCGAGGTCCTCCGCGTCCGGCAGATCCTCGGCGGCACCGAGAACCTGAGCTTCGGCGTCGTCACGCGCGGCGATGCCGGCGAGCGGCGTGACTTCGTGCGCAAGTACAAGTTCGGGACGGTCGAGCGCGAGATCCGCTACGAGCACGCGCTCGTGGGCCACATCAGGTCGAAGGGCTTCGACCTCGCCGCCGAGGTGCTCGCGACGCGCCGCGGCGACACGCTCGTGACCCGCGAGGAGCTGCGCGACGGCGAGCGGGTCGAGCGCTTCTTCGCCGTGTACGAGATGCTGGGCGGGGAGGACGCCTACACCTGGACGGAGAACCGCTGCACCGACGCCGAGTATGAGGACGGCGCCCGCGTGCTCGCGCGCTTCCACGCCGCCGCTCACGACTTCGATCCCGGCGGTCTCTACCGCGAGCAGCCGCCCATCATGGATTTCCTCGCCACCCTGCCCCAGACGTTCCGCGAGCTCGCGGCGCGGACGACGGGCACGAAGTACGACGCCTACTTCGTCGAGCGGCTGCCCGGCATCCTCGAGGCGGTCGAGCGCGGCCTGGCCCTCGCCCCCGAGCTCGAGGGCCTGCCGCGCTGCCCGGTCTTCTGCGACTACCACCCCGGCAACCTCAAGTGGCGCGACGAGAAGGCCGTGGGCCTCTTCGACTTCGACTGGGCCAAGCTCGACTACCGGGTGTTCGACGTCGCCGTCGGCCTCGTCTACTTCTGCAGCTCGTGGGAGGGCGCCGACGACGGCGAGATGAGACTCGACAAGATGAAGGTCTTCCTCAACGCCTACCAGGACGAGGCGGCACGTCTCGGCGCGCCGGGGCCGATGGGCGCCGACGAGCTCGCGGTGCTGCCGCGCATGCTGGCCATCGCCGCCCTCTACGTCGTTAACTGGGACATCGTCGCCTACTACAAGGAGCGCCGGCCCAACGACGACGAGTTCCTCTTCTTCCTCGAGCACAACGTGGCTTTCGTGGAGTACATCGAGGACCACTTCGACGAGATCGCCGCCATGGCCGCAGCCGCCACCCGCGCCGCTCCGGGCCGCGGGGGAGAGGGAGCGTGACGCAATGAGATTCGTGGAACTGCTCACCGAAGCCCAAGTGGCGCGCACGCACGAGGCCTCGCTCGAGGTCCTGGAGCGCGCCGGGATCCTCGTGCACAACGAGGCGGCGCGCGAGGTCTTCCGCCGGCACGGCTGCCGGGTCGACGGGCAGACCGGCCTGGTGCGCCTGCCCGCCGACGTGGTGGAGCGCGAGCGCGCGAAGGCGCCGCCGAGCTTCACCTTCCGCGGCCGCGACCCGCGCTTCGACCGCACGATCCCCGACGACGGCCCGATCGTGGTCACGGGCTCGTCGGCGCCCAACGTCGTCGACCCGGCCACCGGCGTCGAGCGACGGGCGACGTCGAGCGACATCGCCGCCATCGCCTACCTGGTCGACGAGCTGCCCGGGTTCGACGTCTTCAGCATCTCGACGCTGGCCGACGACGCTCCCGAGGGCCAGCTCAGCCTGAGCCGCTTCTACCCGGCCCTCAAGAACTGCCTCAAGCCGGTGCGCAGCAACACGCCGACCATGGACGACCTCCACCAGGTCGTCGAGCTCGGCGAGCTCATCGCCGGCGGCCCCGAGGCCTACCGCGAGCGGCCGGTCATCAACCACCACTACTGCCCGATGGTGAGCCCGCTGACGATGGACGTCGAGTCCACCGAGGCGGTCATGTGGCTCACCGAGAAGGGTCTGCCGGTCTACACGACGGTCGTCCCCAACGCGGGGCTGACGGCGCCGATGACGCTCCTCGGCTGCCTCGTCGTCGGCAACGCCGAGTTCCTCGCCGTGACCGCCTTCCAGCAGATGATCCGCGAGGGCACGCCGGTCATCTACGCCAGCCTGCCCACGGTGGCCGACATGCGCACCGGCGCCTACGCGCCCGGGGCCATCGAGACGGGCACGCTGATCGCCGCGCAGGCGCAGCTGGCACGGTTCTACAACGTGCCCTCAGGGGGCTACGTGGGCCTCACCAACGCGCACGCCAACGACGCCCAGTCCGGCTATGAGACCGGCATGAACACGGTGCTCGCCGTCTCGGCCGGGGCCACGCTGCTCAACATGGGCGGCCTCCTGAGCTCGCTCATGGCCTTCGACTTCGCCAAGTGCGTGATCGACAACGAGATCGCCCTCATGGACAAGCGCGTCTGGCGCGGGCTCGAGTTCAGCGAGGAGAACCTCGCCGTCGACGAGATCGTCGGCGCCGGGCCGGGCGGCAGCTACATGAGCCGCAAGCACACCAAGGCGCGCATGAAGACGACCGCCGTGCTGCCGCGCCTCGCGGCCCGCGACATGCGCGCCCAGTGGGAGGACGCCGGGCGGCCCGACATCCACGGCCGGGCCGCGGCCGAGGCGCGACGCATCCTCGCGCAGCCGAACCCGGCGGTGTGGGACGACGAGCTCGACGGCCGCATCCGCGAGCGTTTCGCCGGCCTCGTGGCCGGTGACGTCGTGCCGCCGGAGGCGGCCGGCGTGTAGGCGAGGGAGAGGCGCGCCCACGAGGCGCGCGACCAGGGCCCGGCCCGGCCGGGCGTCGACGACAGACAAGCACACGGACCCAAGGGGGATCTGATGGCGGATACGGAGATCTTCGCGAAGCTGAAGCAGGCGGTGATCGATCAGGACGAGGACGCCGTCCTGGCGGCCGTCGACGAGGCCCTC
>JAZBOM010000579.1:0-15154 GCA_036351205.1 Thermoleophilia bacterium
AAGGAGATCGACTACACCGTGGTCCGCGAGAACTCGGGCGACGTGTACGCCGGCGGCGGCGGCATCATGATGAAGGACACCCCCCATGAGGTCGCCGTCCAGAACATGCTCTACAGCCGCGCCCAGGTCGACCGCTGCCTGCGCTGGGCGTTCGAGTACGCGCGCCAGCACGGCCGGAAGGCGCGCGGCCGCGGCCCCGAGAACACCCTCGGGCTGGTGGGCAAGACCAACGTGCTGACCTACGTCTACGACCTCTGGTTCCGCCGTTTCAACGAGATCGGCGAGGAGGACTACCCGGACGTCAAGCGCGAGTACTACCACGTGGACGCCACCTGCATGTGGATGGTCAAGAGCCCGGAGTGGTTCGACGTCCTCGTGACCGGCAACATGTTCGGCGACATCATCACCGACCTGGGCGCCATCACCCAGGGCGGGATGGGCGTCGCGGCCGGGGGCAACATCAACCCCGAGGGCGTCAGCATGTTCGAGCCCATCGGCGGTTCGGCGCCCAAGTACACGGGCCTGGGCGTGATCAACCCCGTCGCCGCCATCGTGGCCGGCGCGATGATGCTCGACACCCTGGGCGAGAGTGCGGCGGCGCAGGACGTGGAGCGCGCCGTGGCCGAGGTCACCGGCACGAAGATGAAAGGCATGGCGTCCGGCCAGATGGGCTACTCGACGGCCGAGGTCGGCGACCTCGTGGCCGAGCGCGTCTGACGGTGCCGGAGGAGCACACCACCCCTTGAGGAGGGACTGAAGCCGCCGCGCGGAGCGCGTGTGAAGGTCAGGAGGACCGATGCCCATCCCCGCAGTCGACAAGATCTGGATGAACGGCAAGCTCGTCCCCTGGGACGAGGCGAGGACTCACGTCCTCACGCACGCGCTGCACTACGGCTCGGGGGTCTTCGAGGGCGTTCGCGCCTACCAGACCGAGCGTGGCCCCGCCGTCTTCCGCCTGACCGAGCACATGGAGCGCCTGCGCCGCTCCGCCAAGCTGTACTACATGGAGCTGCCCTACACGGTGGCGGAGCTCGCCCAGGCGACCAAGGACGTGATCGCGGCCAACGGCCTCGACGCCTGCTACATCCGTCCGCTCGCCTACCGCGGGTACGGCGAGATGGGACTCTACCCGCTACACGCGCCGGTCGACACGGTCATCGCCGTGTGGCCCTGGGGCGCCTACCTCGGCGATGAGGGCATCCGGCACGGCATCCGCGCCAAGGTGTCGAGCATCCAGGCGCTCGGCCACACGCAGCTCGCCCGCGCCGCCAAGGCCACGGGTCAGTACCTCAACAGCATCCTCGCCAAGATCGAGGTCACGAACGCCGGGTACGACGAGGCGATCATGCTCGACGCCGCCGGGCACGTCTGCGAGGGCTCGGGCGAGAACCTCTTCCTCGTGCGCGACGGCGTGCTGTACACGCCGTTCCCGGCCGACGGCGTCCTCGAGGGCATCACCCGGGACACCGTGCTGCAGCTGGCCGCCGACGAGGGCATCGAGGCGCGCGAGCGCACGCTCGTGCGCAGCGACCTCGTCGTCGCCGACGAGCTCTTCCTCACCGGCACGGCGGCCGAGATCGTCCCCATCCGCGAGGTCGACGACCACGTCATCGGCGACCCCGGCCCGGTCACGCGCCGTATCCAGCACCGCTACCGGGAGCTCGTCGAGGGCCGCGACGCGGCCTTCGCACACTTCCTCGACTACGTCCAGGCCTGACGGGACGCGAGCCGACGGCCCGATGACGGAGGCGACGATGGGCGACAAGCCGGTACAGCTCTACGACACCACCCTGCGGGACGGCATGCAGCAGGAGGGCATGTCGGTCTCGGTCGACGAGAAGGTCCGCATCGCCCTGCGCCTCGACGAGCTCGGCCTGCACTTCATCGAGGGCGGGTTCCCGGCCTCGAACCCCAAGGAGGCCGAGTTCTTCAGCCGCATGGAGCGCGAGCGCCTGCGCCACGCGCGTCTCGTCGCCTTCGGCATGACGCGTCGCAAGGGCCTGCGCGCCGAGGACGACCCCAACCTGCGCGTGCTCGCCGACGCGGCCCCCGAGACGGTCGCCGTCGTCGGCAAGACCTGGGAGCTGCACCTCGCCCAGGTGCTGCACGTCGACCGCGACGAGAACCTGCGCATGATCGCCGAGAGCGTCGCCTTCCTCATCGCCCAGGGCAAGCGCGTGGTCTACGACGCCGAGCACTTCTTCGACGCCTACGCGGATGACGCGGAGTACTCGCTGGCCACCCTGCGCGCCGCGGAGGAGGCCGGCGCCGAGGTCCTCTGCCTGTGCGACACCAACGGCGCCGCCTTGCCGCCGGCGGTCGCGGACGCCGTCGGCGCCGTCGCCGCCGCGGTCGAGGCGACGGTCGGCGTGCACATCCACAACGACAGCGACTGTGCCGTCGCCAACAGCCTGGTCGCCGTCGACGCCGGCGCGCGCCAGGTGCAGGGCACGATCAACGGCTACGGCGAGCGCTGCGGCAACGCCAACCTGGTCTCCATCATCCCGGCCCTGCAGCTCAAGATGGGGCTCCCGGCGCTCGACGCGGCGCAGCTCGAGCGGCTCACCGAGACCGCCCACTTCGTCGCCGACGTCTGCAACATGACGGTCTCGGCGCACGCGCCCTACGTAGGCCGCGCCGCCTTCGCCCACAAGGGCGGCCTCCACGTCGCCGCGATCAGCGGCGCGCCGCGCACCTTCGAGCACGTCGACCCCGCCTGCGTCGGCAACGAGGAGCGGGTCCTGCTCTCCGAGCTCTCCGGCAAGGGGGCGATCGTGCGCAAGGTGCACGACATGGGCCTCGTGCTCGAGGACCACGACGAGCGCGTCGCCGGCGTGCTGCACAGCCTCAAGGACCGCGAGCACCGCGGCTACCACTACGAGGCCGCCGACGCCTCGCTCGAGCTGCTCGTGCGCGACGCGCTGGCGCCGCACGAGCCGCTGTTCAGGCTGGAGAGCTTCCGCGTCATCGTCGAGAAGCGCGAGGACGGTCGCGCCGTCGTCGAGGCGACGATCAAGGTGCACGTCGGCGGCGAGCGCCTGATCAGCACCGCCGAGGGCAACGGCCCGGTCAACGCGCTCGACACCGCGCTGCGCCAGGTCATCGTCGCCAAGTACCCGCACCTCGCCGACATCGAGCTCGTCAACTACAAGGTCCGCATCCTCGACGAGAACCACGGGACCGGGGCCGTGACCCGCGTGCTCCTCGACGCCAGCGACGGCGAGACGACGTGGGGCAGCATCGGGGTCTCGGAGAACATCATCGAGGCCAGCTGGGAGGCGCTCGTCGACTCGATCGAGTACGGCATGCTGCGCTCGCAGGAGCGCCGGTGAGCTCCGCCGGCGCCGCGACCGGCGGCAAGGACGGGCCTGCTGGCACACCGCCCGGTGCCCCGGATCGGCCGCCGGGCGCGACGCCGCCCGACGTCCCTCCGAGCCCTCCGGACGGCGCCTTCGGGCGTCTCTCGGTCGGCATGCACGTCCATGACTGCCGGTTCGCCGGCGGCATGGCCGTGCTGCTCGACCGGCCGGCGTGGGACCCGGACGCGGCCGAGCTCGGCGCGACCGACCTCGGCCGCGTCCGCCTGCTGGCGCCGGTCGTCCCCGGCAAGGTCGTCGCCGTCGGCCTCAACTACGCCGCCCACGCCGCCGAGTTCGACGCCGAGACGGCGGCCGAGCCGATCCTCTTCCTCAAGCCGCGCACGTCGCTGATCGGGCCGGGCGACGCCATCGTCTTCCCGGCCCGTTCGACCCGCGTCGACTACGAGGCCGAGCTCGCGCTCGTGATCGGCCGGCGTTGTCGCGACGTCTCGCCGGCCGAGGCCGCCGGGTACGTCGCCGGCTACACCTGCGCCAACGACGTCACCGCCCGCGACCTGCAGGCGCTCGACGGCCAGTGGACGCGCTCCAAGAGCTTCGACACGTTCTGCCCCCTCGGGCCCTGGGTCGTGCCCGACGCGCCACCGCCCGACGCGCGCGTCGTCGCCCGGCTCGACGGTCAGGTCGTGCAGGAGGGCCTCGTCGGCGACATGCTCGTGAGCCCGCTCGAGCTCGTCGCCTTCGTCAGCGGGGTGATGACGCTGGAGCCCGGCGACGTCGTGCTCACGGGCACGCCGCCGGGCGTCGGCCCCCTGGCCGCCGGCCAGACGGTGACCGTCGAGGTCGGGGGCGTCGGCCGCCTCATCAACCTCGTCCGCGGCTGACGCCCCTCGCCTCGTCGACCTCGTCCGCGGCCGACGCCCCACGCCACATCGGCCGCGTCGCGGGCCGACGGCGGGAGGCCCCCGCGGCCTCTCCCCGAGGTGCTAGAATCTGAGACCACCGATGGCCCCTTTCGCTCATCTCCACGTCCATAGCGAGTACTCGCTGCTCGACGGGGCCTGCCGCATCCCCGCCCTGGTCCAGCGTGCCGCCGAGCTCGGCATGGAGGCGGTCGCCCTGACCGACCACGGCACGCTCGGCGGCGTCGTGAAGTTCTACCGCGCGGCGACCGAAGGCGGTCACGGCGTGAAGCCGATCATCGGCCTCGAGCTCTACGTCGTGAACGACCGCCGGGCGCGCGGCGGGGTCAAGGAGCGCTACCACCACCTCACCCTGCTGGCGACCGACAACGAGGGCTACCGCAACCTGGTGAAGCTCTCCACGCTCGCCTTCGTCGAGGGCTACTACTACAAGCCGCGCGCCGACTGGGAGCTGCTCGAGCAGTATCACACGGGCCTTATCTGCCTCACGGGCTGCATGAGCGGCCGCATCCCCGTCGCGCTCCGCGACGGGCGGGAGGAGGACGCGCGCGCCGACCTCGACCGCCTCGCCGGCCTCTTCGGCGCCGGCAACGTCTACGTCGAGCTGCAGGACGCCGGCCTGCCGGAGCAGCGCGAGCTGCTCCCGCGGCTCGCCGCGCTGGCGGCGCAGGCCGGCCTGCCCACGGTCGCCACCAACGACGTGCACTACCTGCGCCGCGAGGACTCCTTCGCGCACGACGCGCTCCTCTGCATCCAGACCCAGAGCTTCCTCGCCGACGAGGACCGCATGCGCCTCTCGAGCGACGAGTTCTACCTCAAGTCGCCCGAGGAGATGGCCGAGCGCTTCAAGGACTACCCCGAGGCGCTCGCGACCACGGCCGAGATCGCCGCGCGCTGCAACGTCACGCTCGAGTTCGGCACCTACCGGTTGCCCACGTACCCGGTGCCCGACGGGCACACCGAGAACTCGTACCTGCGCGAGCTGTGCGAGGCGGGGGTCCGGCGCCGCTACGGCGCCGACGTCACGCCCGAGGTCCGCGAACGCCTCGACTACGAGCTCGGCGTCATCGCCGACATGGGCTTCGACGCCTACTTCCTCATCGTCTGGGACTACGTCGACTTCGCCAAGCGCGCGGGCATCGCCGTCGGCCCCGGCCGCGGATCGGCCGCCGGCAGCATCGTCTCGTACGCGCTCGGCATCACCGACATCGACCCCCTCAAGTACGACCTGCTCTTCGAGCGCTTCCTCAACCCCGGGCGCAAGTCCATGCCCGACATCGACATGGACTTCTCGGTGGACCGCCGCGGCGAGGTCATCGAGTACGTGGCCCAGAAGTACGGCCGCGACCGCGTCGCCCAGATCATCACCTTCGGCACGATGGCGGCGCGGGCCGCGGTGCGCGACGCCGCCCGGGTGATGGGGCTCCCGTATGCGATCGGCGACCGCATCGCCAAGATGATCCCCGAGCAGGCGCCGCCGGCGACCTTCAAGGAGGCCATGCTGCCGGGCGGCGAGCTCCGCCAGGCCTACGACGCCGACCCGCAGGTCAAGCAGGTCGTCGACCTGGCGATGTCGCTCGAGGGCCTGATCCGCAACGACTCGATCCACGCCGCCGGCGTGGTCATCAGCGACAAGCCCCTGACCGAGTACGTGCCGCTGCAGCAGAAGGGCGACGCCGAGGTCGTGACCCAGTTCGGCATGGACGACGTGGCCCGGCTCGGCCTGCTCAAGATGGACTTCCTCGGCCTGCGCAACCTCGACGTCATCGAGGACGCCCTCAAGATCATCGCGGCCACGCACGGCGTGCGCGTCGAGATGGAGACCCTGCCGCTCGACGACGAGAAGACCTACCGCATGCTCGCGCGCGGCGACTCCACGGGCGTGTTCCAGTTCGAGTCGGGCGGCATGCGCGACGCCCTCCGCGAGGTCGTCCCCACCGCCTTCGAGGACCTCATCGCCATCGTCGCGCTCTACCGCCCGGGGCCGATGCAGTACATCCCGGCCTACGCGCGCAACAAGAAGGACCCGGCCTCGGTCGTCTACGACCACGAGGCCCTGCGCCCCATCCTCGAGGCGACCCACGGGGTGACGATCTACCAGGAGCAGTACATGGCGATCGCCCGGCGCGTCGCCGGCTTCAGCCCCGCCCAGGCCGACGACCTGCGCAAGGCGATCGGCAAGAAGGACAAGAAGCTCATGGCCACCCTCAAGGAGCCCCTCATGCAGGGGCTCACGGCGAGCGGCGTGCCGCCGGCCGTGAGCCAGCGGCTCTGGGCCAACTTCGAGGCCACCGGCGACTACTCGTTCAACAAGAGCCACGCCGCCTGCTACGCGCTCATCAGCTACCGCACCGCCTGGCTCAAGGCGAACTACCCCGTCGAGTACATGGCGGCGCTCGTCTCGAGCGTCATGAACACCAAGGACAAGGTGCCCTTCTACGTCCACCTCTGCCGCGAGATGGGCATCGAGGTGCTGCCGCCCGACATCAACGAGAGCGCCAGCGATTTCACCGTGGTCGAGGGCAAGATCCGCTTCGGTCTCAACGCCGTGAAGGGCGTGGGGGTGGGTGCGATCGAGGCGATCGTCGCCGCCCGCGGCGGCGAGCCCTTCGCCTCGATCTACGACTTCTGCGCCCGCGTCGACTCGCAGCATGTCAACAAGCGCACCCTCGAGGCCCTGATCAAGGCGGGTGCCTTCGACTCGACCGGCGACCCCAGGCGCGGCATGCTCGACGCCCTGCCGGCGGCGATGGCCGACGGCGAGCGCCGCCGCAAGGACCGCGCCCAGGGGCAGGGCGGGCTCTTCGAGATGATGGCCCCCGACGACAGCGCCGCCCAGGCGCCGGTGGTGCCGTCGCGCGAGTACGACCAGGCCACGCTGCTGCGCCTCGAGAAGGAGGCCCTCGGCCTCTACGTCTCGGCGCACCCGCTCAAGGGCCTGCGCCAGCAGTTGCGTGACGAGATCGACATGCCGGTGTCGGCGCTCGACGACGCCGCCGACGGGTCGATCCTGTGGACCGGCGGCGTGATCACGAGCGCCCAGAAGAAGGTCAACCGCCAGGGCGGGGTCTGGCTCGTCTTCCGCCTCGAGGACGTCGACGGCGGCTGCGAGTGCATCTGCTGGGCCAGCACCTACGAGCAGTTCCGCGACCTGCTGGCCGAGGACGCGATCGTCAAGGTCAAGGGGCGTGTCGACCGCAAGACCCAGGACGAGGTGAAGCTGATGGTGCTCGACGCGCAGCCGTTCGGCGGCGTGAGCGAGTACCACCCGCTGACCGTGACCATCGACGCGGGGCGCGTGCCGGCCACGGCGCTCGGCGAGATCAGGCAGGTGCTGGCCGACTTCCCCGGGGAGGTGCCCGTGGTGCTCAACATGGTCCGCGGTGACGAGAGGGCGCGCCTGCGGGTCGGCGACGGGCTTCGCGTGTCGCCCGCCTCGGGCCTCTACGCCGAGCTCAAGGCGCTGCTCGGCGAGAGCTGTATCGAGCTCGGAGGGTTCCCCTGCAGCGAGGCGGTGGGTCGGTGATCCCCGAGGGCATGCAGGACATCCTCCCGGCCGAGGTGGCCCAGCTGCGCGGCATCGAGGCCGCCGTCCGCGAGCGCTTCGCCGCCTACGGCTACGAGGAGGTGCGCCTGCCGATCCTCGAGTTCGCCGAGACCTTCGAGCGCCTCGAGGACGACACCCTCGAGGCGGGCTACCGGGTGTTCGGCGAGCACGGCCGCCAGCTCATGCTGCGCACCGACCTGACGGTCGGTGTCGTGCGCATGGCGGAGAGCCGCTACCGCGACAAGCCGCTGCCGCTGCGGTTCTCGTACCTGGCCTCCGCGTGCCGGCCTTGGGCCCCTCAGCGCAGCCAGGACGGGGAGTTCGTGCAGGCCGGCGTCGAGCTGCTCGGCGACGACTCGGCGGCGGCCGACGCCGAGGTGGTGACCCTGCTCTGCGACGTGCTCGCCTCCCTGGGCCTGCGCGAGCACCGGGTCGTGATCGGCACCATGGCCTTCAGCGCCGCTCTGGTCGAGTCGTTCGGCATCGGCGACGACGACGAGCAGGCCCTGCTCGACGCCCTGCACGACCGCGACTACCCGCTCCTCGAGACGATCCTCGACAACGTCGGCGTCGACGACGAGGCGCGCCGCGCCCTGCAGCAGACCGTCGACGTGAGCGGGGCGCGCGAGGTGCTCGCCCACGCCCGGCGGCTCTCGCGCACGGCCTCGATGGAGCAGACCGTGGGCCGGCTCGAGACCGTGCGCGACCTGGTCGCGGCCGCAGGGTACGAAGGCGCTCTCGCCTTCGACCTCGGCCTCTTCCAGGATCTGGCGTACTACACGGGGATTGTCCTCGAGGCGTACGCGCCCGGGGTGGGGCTGCCCATCGCCACCGGCGGGCGCTACGACGGTCTCGGCGCGCACTTCGAGTGGGACGTGCCCGGCGTCGGCGTCGCGCTGTCGGTCGACAGGCTGCGGCTGGCGCTCGAGGAGGCGGGAGTCGCGCTGGCGGCCCTCGCCCCGCCGCTCCAGTTCGTCGGCGGCCTCGAGCTGCCGGAGCAGGCGGCGGAGCTGCGGCAGGGCGGTCTCGCCGTCGCGGCGCTGCCCGCCGCCGGCCGGCCCGCAGCGGGGCCGGTCCTCCGTCACGAGCGCGGGCGCTACGAGCTGGAGCCGCTCGACGGGGCTCCCGTGAGCGGCTCGTGGCGCGACGTGCTGCAGGCCCTGGGGCTCAGGTGAGACTCGGGATCGCGCTCGGCCCGCCGAAGCGCACGGCCGCCGCGGTCGAGCTCGCCGTGCGCGCCGGGGCGCCGGCCGGGCCGCTGCGCGGCCTCGCGCGGCCCGAGCTCGTCGTGGGCGGCGGCCACACGGTCGCGCTCGCCCGACCCGGCGACCTTCTGACCCTGTGCCGGCGCGACGCCCTCGACGCGGCGATCCTCGGCGCCGAGGTGCTCCTCGAGCGCGGCCCCGAGGTCGTCGAGCTGCTCGATCTCGAGGCGGGCCAGGCCCGGCTCGTGGCGGCCGTGTGTCGCGCCCGGGCCGGCGAGGCCCCCAGCGCGGGCGGCGCCGGCGAGGTCGCCCACGCGGGCGCCGCCGCCGACGTCCCCCGCGAGTGGAGCGGGGGCGAGCTCCCGAGGCGCCCGCTCGTGGCCACCGCGCACCCGCGGCTGACGCGGCGCTACCTCGAGGCGCACGGCTGCCAGCCACGGCTGGTCGAGTTCGTCGACGAGCCCTGGCTGGCCGGCAGGCTGCTCCGCCTCGACCTGGTCGTCGGGCTGGTCGACGAAGGCGAGGAGCCGGAGCCCCCGTTCGCCCTCCGCGGCGAGGTCGTCGCCGGCGGGCTGCGCCTCGTCGCGGGCCTCGCCGCGCACGCCCTGCGCAGTGCCGAGCTGGCGGCCTTCGCGCGCCGCACGCGAGGGGCGGTCGCCTCGTGAGGGCGATCGAGTGGCCGGGCGACGCGGCGCGCGTGGTCGCGGAGCTGCGTGCCTTGGCGCCGCCCTCCGCGGCGGTCCGTGAGGCCGTCGCCACGATCGTCGCCGACGTGCGTGAGCGTGGCGACGCCGCCGTGCGTGAGCGCACGGCGAGCCTCGACGGGGTCGTGCTGCCCGAGGACTATGCGGTACCGCCCGGCGAGCTCCGCGCGGCGCTCGGCGCGGCGTCGCCGGCGCTGCGCGCGGCGCTCGAGCTGGCGGCGGCGAACATCCGCGCCTACCACGAGCACGAGGTGCCGCGGCCCTGGCGGGCGACGCTGGCACAAGGCCAGAGCGTCGGGCAGGAGGTCGTGCCGGTGGCGGCCGCCGGGCTCTACGTGCCCGGCGGGCTCGCCGACTACCCATCCTCGGTGCTCATGACCGTGCTTCCCGCGCAGGTCGCCGGTGTCGGTCGCGTGGTGGTCTGCTCCCCGCCGCGCCCGGGCGGCGGCGTCGCCGCCGGCGTGGCCGCCGCCTGCGCGCTGCTCGGCGTCGAGCACGTGTACCCGGTCGGCGGGGCGCAGGCGGTGGCGGCGATGGCTCTCGGCACGGGCGTGGTCCCGCGCTGCGACGTGATCGCCGGCCCGGGCAATGCCTACGTGACCGAGGCCAAGCGCCAGCTCGTCGGCGAGGTCGGCATCGACGGGCTCGCCGGTCCCAGCGAGGTCCTCGTCGTCGCCGCGGCCGGCGCCGATCCCGAGGCGCTCGCCGCCGACCTGCTGGCGCAAGCCGAGCACGGCGCCGGCGCCATGGCCTGCCTCGCCGACGTCGGGGGCACGCTGTCCGGGCCCGTGCGCGCCGCCGTCGAGCGCCTCGGCGCCGAGCTCGGCCTGGGTCACGAGCAGCTCGTCGCCGTCTCCTGCCCCGACCTCGACGCGGCGCTCGAGCTCTGCGCCGCCTTCGCCCCCGAGCATCTCGAGCTGCACCTCGACGACGCGGCCGCGCTCGTGCCCCGGGTGCGCAACGCCGGCGCCGTCTTCATCGGCCCCAACGCGGCGACCGCCTTCGCCGACTACGCCGCCGGCAGCAACCACGTGCTGCCCACCGGCGGCGCCGCACGCTTCGGGCAGGGTCTCTCGGTCGCGCATTTCCAGCGCCGCGTGGCTGTGGTAGAACTTGACGACGCCGCGGCGGCCGCCCTCGCCGGCGCCGTGGCGACGATCGCCGAAGAGGAGGGCCTGCGCGCCCACGCGCGCTCGGCGACCCTCCGCACCGCCCGCCCCGGGGAGCAGCCATGACGCCACGCCGCGCAGAGGTCCGCCGCACCACGAAGGAGACCGACATCGACCTCAGTCTCACCCTCGACGGGTCGGGCGCGGCCGAGGTCGCGACCGGCATCGGCTTCCTCGACCACATGCTCGAGCTCTTCGCCCACCACGGCGGCTTCGACCTCACCGTGCGCGCCGAGGGCGACCTCGAGGTCGACGGCCACCACACGGTCGAGGACATCGGCCTCACGCTCGGTCAGGCGCTGCGCGAGGCGCTCGGCGACAAGGCCGGCATCCGTCGCTACGGCTCCTGCCTGCTGCCCATGGACGAGGCCCTCGTCATGGTCGTGGTCGACCTCTCGGGGCGGCCGTTCTTCGCCCACGACCTGCAGTTGACCGGCCTGCGCATCGGCGAGTTCGACGCCGACCTCACGGCGCACTTCCTGCGCTCGCTGGCCACCCAGGCCGGGGCGACGCTGCACGTGCGCCTGCTCGCCGGCAGCGACCCGCACCACATCGTCGAGGCGGTCTTCAAGGGCACGGCGCGGGCGCTCGCCGCGGCCTGCGGCCGCGGCGAGCGCGGCGACGCCGTGCCGTCGACCAAGGGCGTCCTCTGACTCCGGGAGGCTCCGTGACACCGCCCCGGCTCGTCGTCGTCGACTACGGCATGGGCAACCTCGCCAGCGTGGCGAAGGCGCTCGAGCGCGCCGGCGCCGCCGTGACGGTGAGCGACGCGCCGGGGGTGGTGCGCGCCGCCGGCGCCGTCGTCCTGCCCGGCGTCGGCGCCTTCCGCGACGCCGCGGCGCGCCTCGACGCCTCGGGGCTCGGCGCCGCCGTCGTCGAGCGCATCGCCGCCGGCGTGCCCTTCCTCGGGGTCTGCCTCGGCCTGCAGCTGCTCTTCGAGAGCAGTGCCGAGGGCGGTCGCCGGCCCGGCCTCGGGGTGCTGCGCGGCACCGTGGAGCGCCTCGAGACGGGGCTGAAGGTGCCGCACATCGGCTGGAACACGCTCGAGTGGCGGCCGGCCGGCGCCGGCATGGCCGCCGGCCTGCCCGAGCCGGCGGCGGTCTACTTCGTGCACTCGTACGCCGCCGTCCCCGCCGACCGCGGCGTGGTCGCCGCGGTCACCGACTACGGCGGCGCGCACGTCGCGGCAGTGGCGCGCGACAACGTCTGGGCGGTACAGTTCCATCCGGAGAAGAGTTCGGCGGTCGGGCTGCGCCTGCTGCGCAACTTCGTGACCGCCGCGGCGCGGGGAGGCTGAGCGCTCATGATCGTGTTCCCGGCGATCGACATCCAAGGCGGCAAGGCCGTGCGCCTGCGGCGCGGCGACTTCGACGACGCCACGGTCTTCTCCGACGACCCGGTGGCTCTCGCCCAGCAGTGGCAGGCCCAGGGCGCCGAGGCGCTGCACGTCATCGACCTCGACGCGGCGCGCACCGGCGAGCTCGTCAACTTCGAGCTGGTCGAGCGCATCGTCCGCGCCGTCGACCTGCCCGTCCAGTACGGCGGGGGTATCCGCAGCCCCAAGAGCCTCGCTCTCGTCGCCGGCATCGGCGTGCGCTGGGTCGTCCTGGGCACGGCCGCCATCACCGCGCTCGACCTGCTGCAGGACGCCGTCAACTGGCTCGAGGACCGGCTCGTCGTCGGTCTCGACTGCACCGACGGCATGGTGGCGACCCACGGCTGGCAGGAGCGCACGCAGATGAGCGCCATCCGCTTCGTCAAGGTGCTCGAGGAGCACGGCGTGCGCCGCGTGGTGTACACCGACGTCGCCCGTGACGGCATGATGGGCGGCCCCAACCTGATCGGGCTGCGCGACCTGGCCGAGGCCACCTCGCTCGAGATCATCATGTCGGGCGGCGTGGCGCTCCTCGACGACCTCCGTCGCCTGCGCCGCCTGCAGGCGCCCAACGTCGTCGGCGTGATCCTCGGGCGGGCGCTCTACGAGAAGGCGTTCACGCTCGACGAGGCGATGGACGCCGTCCGCGCCTGAGCGGCGCCGGCCGTGCACTGCAAGCGCATCATCCCCTGCCTCGACGTGCGCGAGGGCCGTGTCGTCAAGGGCGTCAACTTCGTCGGCCTGCGCGACGCCGGCGACCCGGTCGAGCTCGCCTCTCGCTACGATGCCGAGGGCGCCGACGAGCTCGTCTTCCTCGACATCACCGCCTCGCACGAGCGCCGCGAGATCATCACCGACCTCGCCGCGCGCTGCGCCGAGCAGGTCTTCATCCCCTTCACGATCGGCGGCGGTCTGGCGAGCGTGGACGACGTGCGCGCGATCCTCGCCGCCGGCGCCGACAAGGTGACGATGAACACGGCTGCGGTCGAGGACCCCGGGCTCGTCCGGCGCTGCGCCGAGCGCTTCGGCTCGCAGTGCATCGTCGTGGCCATCGACGCCAAGCGCGTCGCGGGTCCGGCCGTCGAGGGAAGGCGGCGCGGGGAGCAGGGTGCAGCCGGGGAGGAGGCCGCGGGCGGGGAGGAGGGCCCGGTCGAGGAGCAGCGCCCGGCGTCGCGCTGGGAGGTCTACGTGCACGGCGGGCGCACCCCGACCGGCATCGACGCGCTGGAGTGGGCCGTGCGCGCGGCCGAGCTCGGCGCCGGCGAGTTCATGCTCACGAGCATGGACAGGGACGGCACCCTGGACGGCTACGACCTCGAGCTCACCCGCGCCGTCGCCCGCGCCGTCGACGTCCCGGTCATCGCCTCCGGCGGGGTGGGCACGCTCGAGCACCTCGCCGATGGTCTCACCGAGGGCGAGGCCGACGCCGTGCTCGCCGCCTCGATCTTCCACTACGGCACGTACTCGATCGCCGAGGCGCGGCGGTTCCTCGCCGCGCGCGGGATCCCCGTGCGCCCGGTGCAGGACGCCGCGTGAGCGTGGCCGGCCCGCGGCGCATCGACCTCGCCGCCATCGGCGCCGGCGAGGCGCTCGAGCTGGCGCCGACGCTGGCCGCGGCCCGCCTCGCCTGCTTCCCGACCGACACCGTGTACGGCGTCGGCGGCGCACTCTCGCCGGCGGCGGTCGAGGCGGTCACGGCAGCCAAGGGCCGCGAGCCCTCGAAGCCCCTGCAGGTGGTCTTCCCGGCACGCGAGCTGCTGCTGGCGACGGTGCCGCTGGGGCGCCGGCTGCGCGACGCCTGCCGGCGCCTCCTGCCCGGCCCCGTCACCCTGCTCGTCCCGTACCCCGCCGACTGGTCGGTGCCGCCGCCCGGCGAGGTACGCGCCGAGCGCCGCCGGCGCTTCGGCCGGTCGGAGACCGCGGTGGTGCCGACCCTGGGTGTCCGCGTACCGCGCTGGCCCGGCGACGCGCGCCTGCTCCAGACGCTGCCGTATCCGCTCGTCGCCTCGAGCGCCAACCGCAGCGGCGAGCGGCCCGCGACCGCGCTCGCCGAGATCGACGCCGCCCTGCTCGAGGCGTGTGACCTGGTGCTCGACGCCGGTCCGCTCCCGGGCCTCGCCTCGAGCGTGGTCGACCTCAGCACCTACGAGGATGACGGGCGCTGGCGGCTGCTGCGCCCGGGCCCGTGGGACGAGGCGACCATCGAGGAGCTGCTGACGAAGAGGCGGGACGACCTGCCGGCGGTCTGACCCGTGTCCGGCACGGGCGGCTCCGCGCGGAGCCGCGGCGCCGGAGTCGGCCGGCGCCTTCCCGCACCGCGTCGCGACACCGGAACCGGCCGCCGCGCTCCCGCACTGCGCCACGGCGCCGGGGCCTGCCGCCGCGCTCCCCCGCGGCCCTCCGACCCGCTCGTGGGGCTCGCCGTCGCCGTGGCTGTCGCCGGGCGGTGCCGCTGGTAGAATCCGGGCGTTGAGCGGCCGGTGCGACGCGGTGCGTCGCCGGCCGCGCGTCACGCTCTCGAGAGGAGGCCTCACGTGAAGCTCGCCGCCGGCAGCGATCACGCAGGGTTCAGCATCAAGGAGGCCGTGGTGCGCCGCCTGCGCGCCCAGGGCCACGTCGTCGTCGACCTCGGCGCCACCGACGGCGAGACATCGGTCGACTACCCGGACTACGCCCACGCCGTCGCCGGCATGGTCGAGAGTGGCGAGGCCGAGCGCGGCGTCCTCGTCTGCGGCACGGGGCTCGGGGTGTGCATGGCGGCCAACCGCCACCATGGCGTCCGTGCGGCCGTGGCCAGCACGCCGCACCTGGCCGAGATGTCGCGCCGCCACAACGATGCCAACGTCCTCTGTCTCGCCGGCCGCATCCTCTCCGAGGAGGAGGCCTGGGCGGTGACCGAGGTGTGGATGGCGAC
>JAZBOM010000580.1:0-7333 GCA_036351205.1 Thermoleophilia bacterium
CCGCCCGCCGTTCTTCTCGATCACGCGCCGCGAGACCGGGTTGTCGACGTCGCAGTCCATGTGGGCGAGCTCGATACCGAGGGACGCGGCGATGGGCAGCGCGGCGGCCAGCATCGCGGCCGCGTGCCCGAGACCGCGTGCGCCCGGCCGCACCTCGTAGCCGATGTTGCCGCCCTCGCGCAGCAGACCCTCGGTCAGGTGGTGACGGATCGCGAGGCGGCCCAGGTAGTCATCGCCGCGCACCCACCACAGCGTGGTCTGTGGCGAGTAGCCCCCGTCGGGTGGCGTCGGCGGCGCGGAGCCGGCGAGCGCCGCGACGTAGCGGTCCGCCTCCCCCGGGCGCGCCACTTCGGCGCGCAGCGCCGCGACGTAGCGCGCGAACTCGGCGGGATCGGCAAGCGCCGCCGCCGGCAGCTCGAGGTGGCGGCCCTCGGCCTGGTACTCCTCGAGGGCGGCCAGGAACGAGGCGTGAAAGCGCACATGCGGCGCCTCGAGTCTCGGCCGTCCCGGCTCACCGCGCTGGCCGGCCGGCCCCACCTAGCGCTCCCTGGAGTCCTGGTCGAGCTCGAGCACGGCGAGGAAGGCCTCCTGCGGCACCTCGACGACGCCGAGGTTCTTCATCCGCTTCTTGCCCTCCTTCTGCTTCTCGAGCAGCTTGCGCTTGCGGGTGATGTCGCCGCCGTAGCACTTGGCGAGCACGTCCTTGCGCTTCGCCTTGATGGTCTCGCGGGCGATGACCTTGTTGCCGATCGCCGCCTGCACCGGCACCTCGAAGAGCTGGCGCGGGATCTTCTGCCGGAGCTTGTCGACCAGTGCCCGGCCGCGCAGGTAGGCGCGCTCCCGGGGCACGATGAGGGACAGCGCGTCGACCGGGTCGCCGGCGATGAGGATCTCGAGCTTGACGAGGTCGCTCTCGCGGTAGCCGTGGAGCTCGTAGTCGAGCGAGGCGTAGCCCCGCGTCCGCGTCTTCAACTGGTCGAAGAAGTCGAGGACGATCTCGGCCAGCGGCAGGCGGTAGTGCATCTCCACGCGCTCGGGCGAGAGGTACTTCATGTCGACGAAGTCGGCGCGCCGGCCCTGGCAGAGCTCCATGATCGTGCCGACGTAGCCGCTCGGCACGAGGATGCTCGCCGCCACGAACGGCTCCTCGACGCGCTCGATGCGCGCCGGGTCGGGCATCTCGGCCGGGTTGCGCACGGCCTCCATCGAGCCGTCGGTCAGGTAGGCGTGGTACTCGACGTTGGGCATCGTGGTGAGCAGCTCGAGGTCGTACTCGCGCTCGAGGCGCTCGCGCACGATGTCCATGTGGAGGAGCCCGAGGAAGCCGCAGCGGAAGCCGAAGCCCAGGGCGGTCGAGCTCTCCGGCTCGTACATCAGCGCGGCGTCGTTCAGCTTCAGCTTCTCGAGCGCGTCGCGCAGCTCCTCGAACTGGTCGCCCTCGGTCGGGAACAGACCGGTGAAGACCATCGGCTGCACGACCTTGTAGCCCGGCAGGCTCTCGGAGGCCGGGCGCGCCCGGCTCGTGATGGTGTCGCCGACGCGCACCCGGGCGACGTCCTTGATGCCGGTGATGATGTAGCCGACCTCGCCGGTCTCCAGCCGCTCGAGCGGCGTCATCTCGGGGCCGAAGTAGCCGAGTTCCTCGATCTCCGCCTCCTGCCCGGTGCCCATCATGCGCACCGGTTCGCGGCGCGAGAAGCGGCCGTCGACGACGCGCACGTAGGCGACGACGCCGCGGTACTGGTCGTACTCGGAGTCGAAGATCAGGGCCCGCGGCGGCGCCGCCTGGTCGCCGCCGGGCGGCGGCGTGCGGGCGACGATCGCCTCGAGCACGTCCTCGACGCCGGCCCCGGTCTTGGCCGAGACGGTGAGCACCTCGTCGTGCGTCGCCCCGGTGAGCTCGTGCAGCTCGAGCTCGGCCTCGGCGACGTCGGCCGCCGGCAGGTCGATCTTGTTGAGCACGGGCACGATCTCGAGGTCGTTGTCGATCGCCAGGTAGGCGTTGGCCACGGTCTGCGCCTCGACGCCCTGGGTCGCGTCGACGAGCAGCACGGCGCCCTCGCAGGCGGCGAGGCTGCGCGAGACCTCGTAGGTGAAGTCGACGTGCCCCGGGGTGTCGATGAGGTTGAGCTCGTACTCCTCGCCGTCGCGGGCCCGGTAGCGGATGCGCACGGCCTGCGACTTGATGGTGATGCCGCGCTCCCGCTCGAGCTCCATCTTGTCGAGGATCTGCTCCTTCATGTCGCGAGCGCTGACCGTACCCGTGAGCTCCAGCATGCGATCGGCCAGGGTCGACTTGCCATGGTCGATGTGGGCGATGATGGAGAAGTTGCGGATGTGATCGAGTGCGGCCATGACGGTGCATGATACCGCGCCGGGGGCGGGCGGCCCGACCGGCCGCGACACGGCCGCCCGCCCGTCTGCCCCGGGATCGCCCGACCGGTCGCGGCACGGCGACCCGGCGGGGCCTGGCGGAGCCGTCGGGGCGGCTCCCGTCAGGCTCCGGGCGACGCTCGCGGCGGCTTGCCGCCCACGGTCGCCCTGTGGTAGCATCCCGCGGCCCACGCCGACGTGGCGTGGCAAGACGAATGGATCACGTGGCCAACATCGCCCAGCAGAAGAAGCGTAACCGGCTGGCCGTCAAGCAGCGGCTGCGCAACCGGCACGCCAAGTCGACCATCAAGACGCTCTTCAAGCAGCTTGACGCCACGGTGGCCGAACAGCAGACCGACGAGGCCACGAACCTCGCCCGCCTGCTCACCCGCCGCATCGACCAGGCCGCCGCCAAGGGCGTCATCCACAAGAACAGCGCCGCCCGCAAGAAGAGCCAGGTCGCGCACATCCTCGCGCGCCTCCCCGGCTGACCGGCGCCCGCCGCTCAGCCGGTCCCCGCCCGGCTCACCCGTCTTCCAACATCCGCGCCAGCGCCAGCTCGAGGACGAGGCGCGCGCCCTGATCGGCGCCGCCGGCGCTCTCCAGCGTCGCCGGCGCCTTGCCCCTCATCCCCGTCTCCGCGGCGGCGAGCGCGACGAGCGCCCGGCGCACCTCCGCCGGCCCGAACGTCCTGCGCTGCTCGAGCAGCTTCTTCGCCGTGAACGGGTGCACGCCGAGCTCCTTGGCGACCTGGCTGCCCTCCACGCGCTCCTGCCCGCCAGCCAGCTCGTGCAGGGCCCCCAGCTGGCGCACGTGACGCAGCAGCGCGTAGAGCACGCGTCCCGCGTCGTCGCCGCCGGCGAAGACCTGCTCGAGCACGGCGAACGCCCTCGCCCGCTGTCGGCGCCCCACGGCGTCGGTGAGGGCGAAGACGCGCGCCTCGACGGTCGCCACGCAGACCGCCTCGACCTCCTCCTCCCCGGCGTCGCCGCCGCCGCAGTAAGCGGCGAGCTTCTCGAGCTCGCGCTCGTACGTCTCGAGGTGCTCGCCGGCGCCCTCGTCGCTGCCCTCGGGCCAGCCGAGCAGGGCGACGAGGCGTCGGCGCCCGCTGGACGTCAGCTTCAGGCCCTGGGCGCCGGCCCGCTTGTCGACCCAGGCGTCGAGCTCGCTCTTGCGCGGCACGTTCCAGGTGAAGACCTGCCCCGCCCGGGCCACGGCCTTGGCGAGCGCGTCGTCCCTGCCGTACTTGGCGGCCTCGACGGCGAGGACCGTGTCGGGCATCGGGTCCTCGAGATAGGCCGCGAGACGGCCGCGCTGCGGGCTCTTCCAGGCCTGCGCGTTCGTGACGAGGATCAGGCGGCGGCCCAGCACGAAGCTCGGCGTCTGGGCCGTGTCGATCACCTCGTCCGGCCCCGTCTCGCGGGCGTCGAACACGGTGACGTTGAGGTCGCTCCCGGACTCCTCGACGACGCGTTGCCGCAGACGGGCGACGCCGCGGCGCACGCGCGAGCGGTCGCTGCCGCGAAAGAGGTACGCGGGCTTCAGGGGTGGCGGCTGGGCGGTCACGTGGCGAAGGATAGCACCGCCGCGCGCCGGCAGGCCGGGGGGCGGGTCGACTGGGTGCGCCGGCCTCGATAGCATGAGGCGCGGCCGTGACCGACCCTCGACCGCGGAGGTCCAGCTCACGTGATCCAGACCGTCGTCGCTTCCGTGGCGGTGCTTGCGCCGCTCGCCGCGGACTCCCCGCTCTCGTCGACCGCCACCATCGTCCTGCTCATCCTGGCGGCCGTCGTCCAGCTGGGCCTTCTCGTGGCCGCGCTCGTCGACCTGCTACGACGACCGGACGAGGCCGTCGCCGGCGGCCGACGCTGGGTCTGGATCCTCATCGTCGTCCTCCTCCAGACGATCGGGCCGATCATCTACTTCGTCGCCGGCCGGCGGCCGCGCCCGGTCGCGGACCCGGCCCGCGCCGGCGCGGCGGGCACGCCCGCGCAGACCCCATCCGGATCCGAGGCCCGTGTCGGCCGCGCCGTCGACCTGCTGTACGGCCCCGCCGGCGAGCAGCCGGCCGAGGCCGCTGCCGGCACGGGCGCCCCTGCGGGCTCCGACGAGACCGCCGGCCCCGACGAGGCGTTGCCCGGCCGCGACGACCGTGCCTGACGTCCCCGTAGAGCTCGATGGCGTCGTCAAGACGTTCGGCGACGTCCGCGCCCTCGACGGGGTCTCGCTGACCGTCCCCCCGGGCTCCATCTACGGCTTCCTCGGGCCCAACGGCTCGGGCAAGACGACCACGCTCCGCCTTCTCACCGGGCTCGCACGCCCCACCTCGGGCCGCGTCAGGGTCCTCGGGCGGCGGCCGTTCCCCGCGCCGCCCACCCTCCTCGCCCGCATCGGCTACCTCCCGGACGTCCCGCACTTCTACGAGTGGATGACCGGCGACGAGTTCCTGCGCTTCTCGGGCACGCTCTTCGGCCTGGAGCGGCGCGTCCTCGACGAGCGCGTCGACGCCCTGCTCGAGCTCAGCGGCCTGCGTGGCGTGGCGGGCAAGATCGGGGGCTACTCCCGCGGCATGAAGCAGCGGCTCGGCGTGGCGCAGGCGCTCGTGAACGCCCCGGATCTGCTGCTGCTCGACGAGCCCACGAGCGCCCTCGACCCGCTCGGGCGCAAGGAGATCCTCGACATGATCGCGGGCATGCGCGGGCGAGCGACGGTGTTCTTCTCGACCCACATCCTCGCCGACGTCGAGCGCACCTGTGACACGATCGCGATCCTCGATCGGGGCAGGGTCGTGGCCGAGGCGCCGATCGACGAGCTCCGCCGCCGGACTGGGCGGCATCGCCTGCTCGTCGGCGTGGACGACCCCGCCCGTCTGGCCGCCGCCGTCCGGGGCCGGGAGTGGTCGACCGAGGTCGAGGTGGCAGGCCCCCTGGTGCGCGTCACGGTGAGCGACCTCACCGTGGCCCAGCGCGAACTCCCTGCCCTGATCGCCGGGTTGGGGCTCGCGCTGACCCGGCTCGACGCCGACGAGGTCTCCCTGGAGGAGGTCTTCGTCGATCTCGTCGGGGGCCGGTCGTGAGCGGGTTCGCCGCCTTCGCGCGCAAGGAGCTCGCCGAGATCGTGCGTACATGGCGCATCTGGGTGGTGCCCGGGGTCCTCGTCTTCGCCGCCGTGAGCGCCCCAATCCTGACGGCCCTGCTGCCGACCCTGGTCGAGCGCTTCGGAGAGACCCCGGGCATCTCCATCGACATCGGACAGGTCACTGCCCTCGACGCCTACACGGAGTACCTCGGCAACCTCACCGAGCTCGCGGCGCTCGCCGTCCTGATCGCCTACGGCGGTCTGGTCAGCGGCGAGCTGCGCGGCGGCCCCGGCGTGCTCGTCCTCACCAAGCCGCTCTCGCGCCCAGCCTACGTGCTCGCCAAGCTGGCCGCGCAGGCGTCGCTGCTGATCGTCGCCACGGTCGCCGCCACGGCGTTGTGCATCGGCACGACGGCCGCCCTCTTCGAGACCGGCCCGGTCGGCGACGTCCTCACGGCCGTCGCCCTCTGGCTCGCGTACGCGCTCTGGCTCCTCTGCCTCGTCCTCGCTCTGTCGAGCTTCTTGTCGGCCCCCGCAGCCGCGTCGGCCGCCGGCGTCGGCGTCTACGTGCTGCTTGCGGTGCTCAGCCAGTTCAGCTTCGCGCGCCCCGCGTGGGTACGCCTCCCCCACCTCGCCGGCGACGCCCTCGCCGGCGGCTCCGTCGAGGTGGTCTGGCCGCTGCTGACCGCGCTCCTCACAGGCGTCGTGCTCGTCGCCGTCGCGGTCGTCCGCTTCGGCCGGCGCGAGATCTGACCGGCGGCGGCCGCCGCCAGACCCGTCCGGGAGCCACCGGACCTCTCCGGCGGCTGCGGGACCCGTCCGGCGGCCGCCGCGGGACCTGAGCGCCGCACGCGGCGCCTGGCGCCCGGCACCCGGTCGCTTAGCCGCCCTCCTCCGTCCACACGCGCAGCTCAGGCACGAGCACGGCCTCAGTCGCACCTGTCTCCAGCGCGGCGTCGTCACCCATCTCCCCCGGCCCGCAGACGACGATGTCGCCGGCGTGGTCGGTGCGCAGCAGCGGCACGCCGTGCGCGGCGAGCAGCGCCTCCATCTCGGGCGTCGGGTGCCCGAAGCGGTTCGGCCCGACCGAGACCACGGCGAGGCGCGGGCGCAGCCGCTCGAGCAGCTCGGCGTCGAGCCCGCCCCGGCTGCCGTGGTGTGGCAGCTCGAGGATGTCGACCGGGGGCAGGTCGAGAGCGGCGAGGACCGCGCCCTCCGCGTCGCCGGTGACGAGCACGTCGACGCCGCCCAGCTCGACGAGGACGACGAGGGCCACGTCGTTCTCGGCCTGGTTGGCGTCGGTGGTGCCGGAGGGCGCCGTGGGCAGCACCCGCAGGCTCCAGCCGTCGCCGCTCAGACCCATCGCTGAGGTGCAGACGCCGACCTCGGCGCCGGCGGCGCTCAACTCGGCGCGCAGGCGTTCGAGGGTGGCGTCGGGCTCCTCAGGACAAGGCATGAGCGCCGCGTCGATCGGCAGCGCGCCGATCACGCCCTCGAGCCCTCCCGTGTGGTCGGCGTGCCCGTGGGAGAGGACCAGCAGGTCGATGCGGCCGACGCCGTGGAGGCGCAGCTCCTCGGCCAGCGGCTCGGGGCCGGCGTCGATCAGCACCGTGGGGCCCTCCGGCACCTGCACGAGGGTCGCCGCCCCCTCGCCGACGTCGAGGAAGGTGAGCCGCGGCTCGGAGAGCGCGGCGGGCGGCGCCGGCGCGACGAGCAGCGCCGCCGCCACGACCGCGGCCGTGGCGAGCACGAGGGCGGCGCGGCGCGACCGGGCGGCGAGGTAGGCGCGCGGGCCGACGCCCGCGCGCCGCGCGAGCAGCGCCAAGACCAGAGCCTCAAGAGCGAGCGCCGCGCCCAGGACCACGGCCAGGGTCGGCCCCCG
>JAZBOM010000581.1:0-3528 GCA_036351205.1 Thermoleophilia bacterium
GCGCGCGCCACACGCCTGCGAGTCAGTTGCTGCGGGTCGGCGTCCATCCCAGGGTCGTTCGATCCCAGCCGGGGGTACGGGACTCTCTCCGGCGATCCGGGCGGGACGCCATCCCCGACTCCTCGAGGGTGTGACCCATACAGGAGGCCCCCTTCCTCGCGAGACGCAGCCGCTCCGTCAACGATCGACGCCCACCCGGAGCGAAACGTGCTATACTTTTAGCAGGCGAGTCGTTCCGGCTCGTGGGACTGCGACGTGACGCACCGCACTCTGGCGGTGAAGGTCACGTCGCTTTTTGTGTTTGTGCCCCGGTGGGGCGAGAGGATGAGACTGAAATGGCAGACGGCAAAGTCAAGTGGTTCAACGCAGTCAAGGGTTACGGCTTGATCGAGCGTGAGGGCGGCGACGACCTGTTCGTCCACATCTCCGAGATCCAGGGCGACGGCGTGAAGGACCTCGCCGAGGGTCAGGCCGTTTCCTTCACGGAAGCCACCGGCCAGAAGGGCAAGGCCGAGGCGACGCAGGTGACCGCGCTCTAAGCGCGCTCAGGCGGACCCCGCGCGCCCTGGCGTTTGCCCGAGGCCGACGGTGTGGTACTCACCCTGCACGACGCGTCGCTCCGCTTCGACGCGGACTCTCCCAGCCGCGGAACACCGTATCCGCCCGCGGGCTCGGCAACAGCTTGCCCATGATGGCCAGACGGGCCGGCCGACCAGATCGGCGCACATGGACCTGCTCCTGCTCTCGAACTCCACGAACTACGGCGGCACGATGTTCTCCCATGCCGCCGAGGCCTTCTCCGGCGTCTCGTCCGGCAGCGTCGTGACGTTCGTCCCGTACGCGCTCGCCGACTGGGACGACTACGCGGACAGAGCCATCGCGGCGCTCGGGTCCTTCGGCATCGAGGCCGTGTCCGCCCACCGCTCGGGCGCCCCGGACCGGGCGATCCTCGAGGCCGAGGTCGTGATGATGGGTGGCGGCAACACGTTCCGCTTGCTCGACTCCCTCTACCGCCTCGGCGTGATCGACGAGCTCGGCGCCCGGGTGCGCGAGGGTGCGATCCGTTACGTCGGCGCCTCCGCGGGCACGAACGTCGCCTGCCCGACGATCCGCACCACCAACGACATGCCGATCTGTCACCCGCCGAGCTTCTCGGCGCTCGGGCTGGTGCCGTTCCAGATCAATCTCCACTACATCGACGCCGATCCGGCCTCGACCTTCATGGGCGAGACGCGAGGCGAGCGGATCGCCGAGTTCCTCGAGGAGAACGACTGCGCCGTTCTGGCGCTGTACGAGGGCTCGTGGCTGCGGGTCGGCGACGGAGCCGCAGTGGTGACCGGCCGCGCCCGCCTGTTCGAGCGCCAGGACGTCGGCACGTTCCACGAGGGCCTCGACGTCTCCGGGCTCCTTCGACACACGCCGCGCTTCGACGGCGGCAGACGACCAGAGCCGGGAGGTTCTACATGATGGGCAACTCCGCCGTCGTCTACGCCGAGGCCTTCTTCGGCACCCCCGACGGCAAGACCGCCAACGGCCTGGTGCGTCACTCGGAGAAGTACGAGCTCCTCTCGGTCATCGACAGCACGAAGGCGGGAGCCGATGCCGGGGCGTATCTCGACGACGTGCGGAACGGGATCCCGATCTGCGCCGACCTCGCGCACGCCGTCGCGCTCGCAGGCCGCGTCCCCGACTACCTCATCCTCGGTGTGGCGCCGCTCAGCGGCCTGCTCTCTCCCCACCAGCGCGGCGTCGTGCTCGACGCGATGCGCCGCGGCATGCACATCGTCAACGGCCTGCACGAGTTCCTGAACGACGACCCGGAGTTCTCGGCGGCCGCGACGAGGTACGGCGTGCGGATCCTCGACGTCCGTCGTCCGCGTGCGACCAAGGACCTGCGCATGTTCACCGGTGCTATCGACACGGTGACCTGCCCGCGCGTCGCGGTGCTCGGCACCGACGGCGCTATCGGCAAGCGAACGACCGCGGTCGTCCTCGCGCAGGCGCTCAACGCGAGCGGGATCAAGGCGGTCATGGTCGGGACCGGCCAGACCGGGCTCATCCAGGGCGCGCGCTACGGGCTCGCGCTCGACGCCATCCCGTGTCAGTTCTGCTCCGGCGAGGTGGAGGCCACGGTCGTGGAAGCGTTCGAGGCCGAGCATCCGGACGTCATCATCATCGAAGGGCAGGGTGCGCTCAGTCACCCCGCGTACCTGTCGTCGACCTTCATCCTCAGAGGCGCCCGGCCCGACGCGGTGATCCTTCAGCACGCGCCGGCACGCCGGATGCTGGGCGACTTCCCGGACGTGCAGACGCCGACGCCGGCGGCCGAGATAGCTCTGCTGCGGGCCTTCGCCGGCACGCCGGTCATCGGCCTGACCATCAACCACGAGGACATGACCGACGCCGAGGTCGGCGCCGCGATCATCCTCTACGAGCTCGAACTCGGCATCCCGGCAACCGATGCGCTCACGCGGCCGACCGCTCGGCTGGTCGACATGGTGCTGGCAGCGTTCCCGGCGCTCGAGGCCAGGTCGACGACCGGCGCCGCCTGACCGTGCCCTGATGCGCCGTGCTTTGCCGTGCGGCGTTCCGGCGAACGACCGACGAGATCTTGGCACTCGCACTCCGGATGTCCGTGAAGAGCCCTTCGAGCTGGCCGAGTCGCGCGATGTCCCGGAGCCGTTCGGGCACGGGCGCCGCCGCCTTGCGGACGAGAGGCGCCACCGCCGGCACCCGACGCTGACGAGGCTCCCACGCGGCGACGGATGCGGCTGCCTGTCTGCACCACGCCGTCACCGCCGGTCGCCGATGAGAGCCGCTCTCAGCCGGGTATCACGCGGAGTCACCGGCACGCACCATGGTCTCCGTCTCCGGTGACCGCGTGTGCTACGGTGACGCTTCAGGCGACGCATCTTGGGGGGCGGTATGTCACAGGCTTTGACGGACGCGATCCTGGGGATGCGCATGGACGAGGCCGTGACACTCGCCAGGCGCATGCTCGACGACGGGGCGGATCCGTTGGCGATCATCGCGCACGGCAGCGAGGCGATGGAAGAGATCGGCCGGCGTTTCGCCGAGGGCGAGGCGTTCCTCCCCGAGCTCATCATGGGCGGCGAGATCATGAAGGCCGTCACCAGCGAAGTGATGCCGGGCGGGACAGAGTCGGCCGCTGCGGACTCGAGGGGCACCGTCGTCATCGGCACCGTCCACGGCGACATCCACGACATCGGCAAGGACATCGTCGCGCTCATGCTGGGCATCGAAGGCTACGCCGTGCACGATCTCGGCATCGACGTGCCGGTCGAGGGCTTCGTGGCGGCCGTCAAGGAGCACGACGCCGACATCATCGCCCTCAGCGGGCTCCTCACGCTGGCGTTCGACGCCATGAGGAGCACCGTCGACGGCATCGCCGCCGCCGGCCTCCGCGACAAGGTCAAGATCATGGTCGGCGGCGCGCCCGTGGACGAGAGCGTGCGCGCGTACACGGGGGCCGACGGCTGGGGCAACGACGTGAGTCGCGCGGTCAGC
>JAZBOM010000582.1:0-4420 GCA_036351205.1 Thermoleophilia bacterium
GCGGTGAACACCTACAGCGGGTCGTACACGACCGGCGGCGTGAACGACTTCTCGGTGGGGCAGATCGCCAGCACGATGATGGCCGGGCCCGAGCCCGACATGGAGGCCGAGGCGGCGTACCTGGGGCTGCTCGAGGACGCCGCCTCGTTCCACGCGACCGAGACCACGCTCACCCTGTTCGGCTCGGACGGGGCCGAGTCGCTGATCTTCACCGCCGGCGCCGGGGAGTGACCCGCGCAGACCGGCGAGCGGCGCGACGACGGACGGAGGGACGATGGCAGCGCAACTGATGGTCGAGGGCGTGCCGGCGGTCGAGCTGGCCGAGCGTTTCGGCACGCCGCTCTTCGCGATCTCCGAGACCTCGATCCGCGAGCGCTACCGGCGCACGCTGGCCGCGGTGCGCGCCGTCTACGACCCGGTCGAGGTCTACTACGCCGTCAAGTCCAACCCGATCCTCGCCGTGCGCCGCATCCTGGCGCAGGAGGGCGCCGGCGGCGACGCCTTCGGCCCCGGCGAGGTCGAGACCTCGCTGCGCGCCGGGGTGCCGGGCGAGAAGCTCGTCATGAACGGTCAGGCGAAGACCGCGGAGTGGCTCGAGCTCGCGGTCAAGCACGGCATCACGGTGACGCTCGACAACCCCGGCGAGCTCGAGCTGCTGTTCGAGGTGGCGGGCCGGGCGGGCGTGCGGGCCCCGGCCTTCATCCGTCTCAAGCTCTCGATGGACGAGGTGCGCCTCGGCGTCGCCCCCGAGGGGCCGCAGATCGCCGACCGCGTGCTCTCGACCGTGTGGGGGTTCACCGAGGACGAGGCGAAGGAGGCGGTGACGCGCGCCCTCGGCGCGCCCGACCGCCTCCTGCTGCGCGGCTACCACCACCACATCGGCTACTTCGTCAACCGCCCCGACTACCACGCCGCGGCGATGCGCGACGTCGTCGGCGCCATCGCCCGCCTGCGCGACGCGACCGGCTTCGTCCCCGAGGTGCTCGACGTCGGCGGCGGCTGGGCCTACCCGTCCGACCCGGAGTCGGGCGACGAGCGCCCGCACAGGGTCGCCCCGCCGGAGGACTTCGCGGCGGTGCAGCTCGGCGCCCTCGGCGAGGCCTTCGACGCCGCCGGGCTGCCGCGCCCGCTCGTGATCTTCGAGCTCGGGCGCTCACTCGTCGGCGAGTCCACCGTGCTGCTCGCCCGCGTCCAGTGGGTCAAGGAGCAGTTCGGCCGGCGCTTCGTCATCACCGACGCGCAGAAGCACCTGCTGCTGCGCGCCTGTATCGAGGGTTACAAGTACCGCTGGGTCAAGGCTGACGACACGGAGGCGCCGAAGGTCGGGCCCGCCGAGCTCTTCGGCCCGACCTGCACCGACGACGAGCTGGCGCTCGACTATCGGTTCCCCGCCGTTCAGCGCGGCGACGTCGTCGCCGCGCTCGCCTGCGGCGCCTACGCGCAGACCTTCAACGCCAGCCTCAACTCGATGGCCCGTCCGGCGGTCGTGCTCGTCAACGGCGAGGACGCGGACGTCGTCGTGCGCCGCGAGACGGTCGACGACGTGCTCGCGCGGTACGAGCTGCCGGACTGGCTGGCGTAGCCGACCGTCCAGGCGCCGTCAGGCGAGGACCATCGGCACGGGGCAGCCGACCGCATGGGCGCTGTCAGGCGATCATCGCCGCGACGACGGTCGGCAGGCAGAACAGGGCAAGAGCGATACCCACCGTGGGCCGTGCGACGGCGTCCTGCCGGAAGTTCCCGGACGTCAACAAGGGGAAGACGGGAATGTCCACTCGCGTCGGACGCAGGCCGAAAGCCAGCGCGATACCCACGATCACCCCCGCCAGACCCCAGAAGAACCCGATCGACTGATGGTCGTCCGGACCCGTGTACGTATGTGCCCACATCCCCATGAGAGTCGCCACGACGCAGCCGGCTGCGAAGGCTGTCACCCAGATGATCAGCGCTCGGCGCCGACGACTCGTCAACTCCGTCTCCCCGGTGCCGTCATGCGCCCGGCCCTCCGGGCCCGCTGACGATGCTGCCGGCGGTCTCGCCGCCGTCCATGACGATCGTCGAGCCGGTGAAGTAGGCGGCCTCGTCGGAGGCGAGGTAGGCGAAGAGGCCGGCGAGCTCTTCGGGCGTCGCGTGGCGCCCCATGGGGATGCGCGCGTTGACCTGGTCGAGCATCTCCTGCGTGTACTCGGCCTCCTGCATGGGGGTGAGCACGTAGCCGGGGCAGACGGCGTTGACGCGGACCTTCGGCGCCCACTCGAGGGCGAGCGACTTGGTCAGGGCGACGAGCCCCGCCTTGGTGGCGTTGTAGTCGGCGTAGTAGCGGTAGCCGACGAGGGCGTTGGTCGAGGCGGTGAAGAGGATCGTGCCGCCGCGGCCCTGCAGCATGCGCCGGGCCGCGGCCTGCGCGCACCAGAAGGCGCCGTCGAGGTTGGTGGCGAGGACCTCGCGCCAGTGCTCCTCGGTGATGTCGATCGCGTCGTGCCGGTAGCTCGTGCCGGCGTTGGCGATGAGCACGTCGAGGCCGCCGATGCGCTCGAACGCGGCCCCGACCTGGGCGCGGTCGCCGACGTCGCACTGGATCACGTCCTCGCCGGGCCGGCGGGCGAGGATGACGACGTCGCAGCCCTCGTCGCGCAGGCGCGCGACGGTCGCCGCGCCGATGCCGCTCGTGCCCCCGGTGACCACGACGCGTTTGCCGGCCAATCCCTTCATCGGTCGCCTCCCTGTCGCGCCCGGGCAGAGCGCCCGCGGTCGACGGCGGCGGGACCGCCGCCGGTCCGCGGGCGTCCTTCGCCGCCCCTCCGGGCGCGATAGTATCCCATCGTGCCCGAGCATCCCGTCATCGGCGTCGTCTCCGACACCCACGGCTACTACGACCCGGCGCTCGACAAGCTCCTCGCCGGCGTCGTGCACATCGTGCACGCCGGCGACGTCGGCACGCTCGACATCCTCGAGCGGCTCACCGCCCTGGCGCCGCTCACGGCGGTCGCGGGCAACGTCGACCTGCCGAGCTTCGGCGACTCGCTGCCCTGGGAGACCGAGGTCGAGGTCGCCGGCCTGCGCCTCATCGTCTGCCACATCGGCCACAGCCTGATGGGGCGTCACGACCCGGTCGCCGAGGGCTACGACATCGTGGTCAGCGGCCACAGCCACAAGGCGGCGATCGAGTGGCGCGACGGCCTGCTCTTCCTGAATCCGGGCTCGGCGGGGAGGGCGCGCTTCGGCAAAGGGCGCTCGCTGGCGCTGGTCGAGGTCAGGGACGGGCGGCCGGAGCCGCGTATCGTCACGCTCGGCTAAGCTGCGGGCGCCGCGTCAGCCCGGGCTGACTGCCAGGCGGATCGTGAGCGTCGTTTGGGCGGTGGGCTCAGCGTGCGAGCTTGACGACCTCGTAGGCGGCGAGCGCGCGGGAGCGGGCCTCGCCGTGATCGACGATCGGCGCCGGGTAGGTCTCGCCGAGCCGCACGCCGGCCGCGGCGAGCACGTCGCCCGGCGCCTCCCACGGCTCGTGGACCCACTCCGCCGGGAGTTCGCTCAGCTCCGGCACCCAGCGGCGCACGAAGGCCCCGTCGGGGTCGAAGCGCCCTCCCTGTGTCACCGGGTTGAAGATGCGGAAGTAGGGGGCGGCGTCGGCGCCGCAGCCCGAGACCCACTGCCAGCCGAGGGTGTTGTTCGCCAGGTCGGCGTCGACGAGCGTGTCCCAGAACCAGGCGGCGCCCGCCCGCCAGGGGAGCAGCAGGTCCTTGACGAGGAACGAGCCGGCGACGAGGCGGGCGCGGTTGTGCATCCAGCCGGTGGTCCAGAGCGAGCGCATGGCGGCGTCGACGAAGGGGTAGCCGGTGACGCCCCGCTGCCAGGCGGCGAGACCGGCCGGCTCGTCGCGCCAGGGGAAGGCGGAGAACGCAGGGCGCAAGGGCTGCGCGACGGTGTCGGGGAAGTGCCAGAGCAGGTGGTGGGCGAACTCGCGCCATCCGAGTTGGCGCAGGAAGGCGGCAGCGCCGCGAGCGAGGCCAGGCGATGGCCCGGCCTCCTTCCATGACGGCGGTCCGATGGCAGCCTCGGCCTCGAGACCTGCCTCGGCGAGTCGGCCGGCGACGGCGTGCCAGACCTGACGCGGTGACAGCTCGCCCCAGTGGAGGTGCGGCGACAGCCGCGAACTGCCCTCGAGGTCGGGGCGGTCACGGTCGTCGGCGTACGCGGGCAGGACGTCGTCGAGCAGCCGGGCGAGGCGGGCGCGGGCGCCCGCCTCGCCCGGCTGCCATTCGTCGCCGAACCCCGCGGCCCAGGGCTTCAAGGCGTCGCGCTCGAGGTCGGCGGGGGAGAGGCCGGCGGGGACGGCCGCCGGCGGAGCCGGCGCCTTCGGCGCCGGCAGCGGGTCCGGCGGCCTCAACCCGCCGCTCGCCGCGCGCCAGAAAGGCGTGAA
>JAZBOM010000583.1:0-4192 GCA_036351205.1 Thermoleophilia bacterium
CCGCAGAGCACCTCGAGCGCGGGCGTCGCCACGCCGGGGTCCCCGCCCAGGACGAGCGGCACGGCGCCGGCGGCGACCACCTCGATCAGCCGCTGGTGGGCGGCCGCAGCCATCGCCGCGGGGTCGCCCCCGCCGATGTCCACGTCGCCGTAGTCCACGACACGAAGGCGCGCGCTGGGGACGAGCTCGCGGTCGATCTCGGGAAGCGTGCCGCCATGGAGAGCCGCTGCGTACCGCGTCGCGGCGCGCCTGATCGCCCCCGGGCCGGCGGCCGAGCCCTGCGCCGCGACGGCCGACGCGGGCTGCCACGGGATGCCGAGCACGGCGGCCGAGGCGCCGTTCAGATCCTCGGGGCGCCGGGCCGCGGGGACGCCGGCGAAGGTGGGTACGCCGGGCCGCAGCCAGACCCGCGGCGGGACGGCGCCCACGTCGTCTGCCCGCCCCCAGGCCTGTCGTACGCGCTCCCCGTCCACCACCCACCTCCTCGTGCCCGCACGGCCGCGCGACGGCGCGGCCGCCGGGTGGCGCCAGTCTACGGCATGGGCGGGGCGCGAACGAGCGGTCGCGGGTGACGCGCCGGCCGCACAGACGCCCCCCGACGACGGCCGTTGCGAGCCCGCCCGCCGCGCCGTGTCGCGCCCGGGCCCGCCGTCTCGCTCTGCCGCCGCCACCGCGGCGCCGTTCGGCTTGCCGCTCCACGGGGAATCCCGTATAACTGACTCCCTCACGCGCGATGGCCGCGGAGCCGGCGCGCGAGGGAGGACACCACTCGTGGGGCATTAGCTCAGTTGGGAGAGCGCCTGGATCGCACCCAGGAGGTCAGCGGTTCGAATCCGCTATGCTCCACCACGATCCCCGAGGGCTTCGAGTCCGTCCCCTGCCCGCTCTGTGGCTCCCGGCCGCGCAGCGTCGTGATCCAGGCCGCCGACCGACTCGCCGCGCCACCGCTCGCCGTGGCGAGCGGAGCTGGGCCGCCCCATCTCTACACGATCGTGCGCTGCCTGCACTGCGGTCTCGCCTTCACCGACCCGCGGCCCACGGCGGCGACCATGGACGCCTTCTACCCGGACGCCTACCACGGCGTCGAGACCGAGTCCGCGGGCGCCGCCCTCGAGGCGTGGTACCGACGGCGACAGCACCGCGAAGCGGTGCGCTGGCTGCGCCGTCGCCGGCCGCGCCGCGGGCTGCTCCTCGACGTCGGCTGCGGCAGCGGCGACCTGCTGTGCGCTCTGCGCGAGGACGGCTGGGACGTACGGGGCATCGAGCCGGGGGAGGCGGGTGTCGCCGCGGCCTGCCGGCGCGGGCTCGCCGTCGAGCCCGGCCGCTTCGATGTGACGACCGCCGACGGCGAGGCCGGGGGCGGTGTCCAGACCTACGACGCCATAGTCCTCTCCGGCGTCCTCGAACACCTGCACGACCCGCTCGCCGCCCTCCGCCGGGCGCGCGGCCTCCTCGCCCCCGGGGGCCTCGTCGCCATCCTGCACGTGCCGCTCTTCGACTCGCCGGAGGCACGCGCCTTCGGCGCCCGCTGGCTCGCCCTGGACCTCCCGCGGCACCTCACGCACTTCGAGCGCGCCACGGTGCCGCGCCTCGCCGCCGCCGCCGGACTCGCGATCCAGTCGACCGAGGAGTACTCGCGCCGGCACAGCGCCGCCACCCTCGTGTCGTCACTGGCGCCATCGCTGCAGAAGCACCGCTTCTACCTCGACGAAGGCCGGCGGCCGGCGGCCGCCCAGGCGGCGCGCAAGGCGGCGTGGCTCGCCGCGGTGACGGCGGCGCGCGCGCCGGCGCGTCTCAGCGCCACCGCAGGGTGCGGCGATCACCGCTCCTACTTCATGGTGCCGCGCGTCGGCTGAGGCGAGACGCTACTCCCCGTCGACGCCGATGTCGGTGAGCTGGACCATCGGCGCCTCGGGGTCGAAGCGCACCTCGAGCGACCCGCACTGCGGACAGACCGGGTGCGCGGCATCGGTCGTGAACTCGTCGCTGCACCGAAGGCAGGTCGCCGCCACGGGCTGGTGGTCGAAGTGGAGCGTCGCGCCGGCGAAGACGGGATCGTCCTGAGTGAGCATCTCGAAGTACATCTCGATCGAGTCCTGAGTGAAGTCGGCCGCCGGTGTCGTGACCAGGAAGAGGTCGGTGACCTTCTCCGCCCCGGCTCCGGCCGCGGCCTCCCGCGCCCTGTCGATGATCCCTTGTGTGATGCCCAGCTCGTGCACCATCGCCCCTTCGCTCGCGGTCGTCTCGGATGCCACGGCCTCAGCGCCGCGGCGGCCCGCGGTCAGTTGTACTCCAGACCGGCGGCTGAAGGCCAGCCTTCGGCCGTGAGGCGCCGGACGGCAGGCATGACCGGGGCAGGGCGCCGGTCTCGCCTCGTGGCTACGAATACCGTCTCCATACCGTCTCTCATGCACGACTCCTGCGTCATCCCGTCTCATGAGATACGATTGTCGTGTCTCACGCTTGTCGCCGCCTCCGCTTTCTGGTAGAACTCGGCCTGTCGATCACACTGCCCGTCCTCGGCTGGGCGGGCGCCGCACCGCGCCCCGCACGTCGGGGCTGCCAGGGGCGAGCCAGAGGAGGGATCCGTCCATGAAGGTACTCATCGTCGGCGCCGGCATGCAGGGCCAGGTGCTCACCTGGAACCTCGGCCGCAACGAGGCCGTCAGCGAGATCCTGGTGGCCGACTACGACGAGGCGCGCGCCGGCTTCGTCGCCGGCCAGGTGGGCAACGGCAAGGCCCGGGCGACGTTCATCGACGCCTCGGACAGCGACGCGGTGGCCAAGGCGGCCGACGGCGCCGTTCTCGTCGTCAACGCGGTCATCCCCGAGTTCAACATCGCCATCATGCGCGCCTGCCTCAAGGCCGGCGCCGACTACCTCGACATGGCCTCCGGGCAGACCCGCGCGCTGACCATCGACGAGGCCTTCCTCGAGCAGCTCAAGCTCGACGACGACTTCAAGAAGGCGGGGCTCACGGCCCTCCTCAGCACGGGCATGGACCCGGGCGTCACCAACACGTTCGCCGGCAACGGCTACGAAGACCTCGACAAGTGCTTCGAGATCCGCATCAAGGACTACAGCGTCTTCGAGTCCCCCGTGCCGCTCCAGGTCTGGTCGCAGGAGACGTACTACACCGACTGCGCGCAGCCGCCGCTGCTCTACGAGGACGGCGAGTTCAAGCGCGTCGAGCCCTTCGGGCGCCGCGAGCACTACATGTTCCCCGAGCCCTGGGGCCTCGGGCCGGTCATCTGTCACGACCACGAAGAGGTCACTACCCTGCCTCGACTCCTGCCGAAGAAGTTCGGCGACAAGGGCCTGCGCTACGTCGATTTCAAGATGGGCATGCCCGAGGAGGGCATCGACGCCGACAAGGCCTTCGTCGAGACCGGCATGGCGAGCAAGGAGCCGGTGACGCTCAAGGACGGCAGCAAGGTGCGCCCGATCGACGTCTTCGTCGCCACACTGCCGGCCAACCCTCCGGCCGACGAGCTCGCCAAGCTCGCCCTCAGCGGCGCGATCACCGACATCGGCGTGGTCACCGTCGACTGCATCGGCGAGAAGGGCGGCAAGCCGGCGAGCGTCGGCTACGTCATCGTGCCGCCCGACATCAAGTGGGTCAACGAGCGCATCCCCGGCGGCACCATGGTCTCCTACGGCACCTCGACCCCGGCCTCGATCTACGCCGAGTTCATCGTCGAGGACCGGATCACCGAGAGCGGCGTCATCGCCCCCGAGATCCTGCCGCGCGAGGTCCGCGACGCCTTCATCGAGGAGTGCGGCCGGCGCAACATGCCGATCACGCGCAAGGACTACGTCCAGGTCAACTGAGCCGGGCCGAGACTGGACCGGCGCGGAAGCTGGGCGACCGCGCCGGGGCGGAGCGAAGGGCGAGGCGCTCGCGAGCGCCTCGCCCTTCGCATTCTCGCTCGCGGTCGCAACGCGCTCCCGCCCGTCGTCCCGGCGCTCGTGCGGCCCCGGCGGTCGTCTGCGACCCCGGTCAGGCGCCGTCGACGCCCAGCCCGCGACCGCGGTCAGGCGGCACCGCAGAAGCGCACGGCGGCCACGACGAGCGCCTCGGCGGCGACGCGCAGCTGATCGGCCGGCACGTACTCGTCGGCCATATGGGCGACGCGCACGTCGCCGGGCCCGAAGAGCACGGTCGGGATCCCGCCGAGGTTCACGAGCAGGC
>JAZBOM010000584.1:0-3474 GCA_036351205.1 Thermoleophilia bacterium
ACTCGTGCGGCCCGGCGGCCGGCGTGCCGGGCGGCACGCCGCCCGCCGGCCTGCCCGCAGAGGTGGTTCGAGCCGCGCGCGCGCTCGGGGAGCAGGGCGCGCGCCGTCGCCTCACTCTGGGTCGGCGCTTCGAGCATCCAGCGACAGACGAGCGAATTGGGCACGCCGGGGCGCAGGGCCGAGAGCGGCGCGCCGTCCGGTCCGTCGCCGACCGAGGCGTCCGCCTCCTCCTCCCGGGCGTAGACCGTGTTCGCGCCGAAGGCCAGCCCGTGCGCGTTGAGCCCCGTCATCGCCAGAAGACCCGCGGTCTTCATCGCCAGGATCCGCGTGCCGTCCGGCGCCGCCATCCGCAGGAGCACCTGGTGCGCGATGTCCTGCTCCTCCCAGTCCTCGTTGTGCGCGACGACCGTGCGGCCCTCCCCGGCCAGCGCTAGGGACGTGCAGTGGCCGGGTCCCGGGGGCAGCGTGCAGGTCAGCTCCTCACCGCAGTTCATCAGCAGGATCCGGGCAAAGGGGACGGCGGCGCCTTCGGCCAGGCCGCGGAGTTCCTCCACATACTGCGGCAGGCGCCGCTCCGCGGCGGCCAGGAGAGGCCGGGCCAGCGCCTCGGCCGTCGACAGCGACAGGCCGCCGGCGAAGCGTTCGAAGTCATCCTCGAACAGGGCGACGCGGCGCTCGATCAGCGGGCGAGCGCCCTCGCCGATCTGCCGGCCGATCTCGCGATAGGACCCGGCGACCTCGAGAAGACCGAACGGGACGCCCACACCTCCCCCTCTCGCCGTGCTGACGGCGGCTTTCGCGCCGCGTCGAACGCCGTTCACTCGGCCGTATTCTGTCACCCGTCTCGCAGGAACTGAAGGAGGCGCGCCGTGGGACGGTACGTGGATCTCTGGCTCGAGGGCTGGAGGAAGGGCGATGCGCAGATGGTCCTGAGCTCCGTGACCGACGACTTCGTCTACGAGGACGCGCTGGACGGGCGCTTCACGAAGGCCGAGTTCGCGGTGTACCTCGAGGAGCTCTTCGCCGCCGAGAACACGCCGGAGGGCTTCGAGACCATCACCGACGTCGTGAGGTCCGAGAAGGACGGCGAGGAGACGACCTGGGGCTGGTGGAAGACGCTGGCCACTCCGGCGGAAGGCGCCGGGTTGGTGAAGGCCCGGGCGGACGGCGTGTACTTCGAGCGCGTCGCCTACTACGTGAGGCCGCCGGTCGGCTGAGGGGCGGCCTGCCGGCCGACGCCGCCTGGTAGGCCGTGGCGCCCGGTCGGCCGACGGTCCTCGGCGGGTCGAAGGCCCGGCGACGCGCCCCGACCGGCCGTACCGTGGGTTTCGCGACGCCCAACGCATATACTCGTCTCGGCTGAGCGGTGGACGAGCTCGGACGGGGCATCCTTGCGGAGGGGCGGATGCCCGGTCCCGCCCGCCGCTCCGGCAAGGCCATGCCACAGGGGGGTACCCATGGACCGGCACACGTTCCCGACCGTCACCACAGAGCGACCCGCGCGATGGGCGACGACCGCGCTCTTCGCAGCGACGATCGCGGTCGTGATCCTCGCGATCGGCGTCCTCACGCTCACGGCGGAGGTCGTCGCCCCCGCTGACGCGCAGGCAGCCCTAACGCCGGCGGCCGAAGCGCCGGCCGCCGACGCGTCCATCGCCCACGTGCCTGCCGTCAGCGCGCAGGCCGCCGAAGGCCCGGTCAGGGTCGCGGTCTACGTCGGCGGCGGCACCAGCGCCGACAAGATCGCCGCGACCCTGCGCGCGTGTCAGGCCTGCGGCTTCGACTTCACCGGCATCGAGCTCGAGGACCTCGTCATGGGCCGGCTGAGCACGGCGGACTACGACGTCCTCCTCCTCCCCGCCGGCCAGGATGACACCAAGGTCGTCTACGGCAACGAGGAGTACGGGCTCGGCAGCGCCGCCGCGATCGGCGCGATCAGGGCCTTCGTGAGCGCGGGCGGCGGCATCGTCGGCCTGGAGAGCGGCGGCGCCTACCTGTCGCGCGACGGCGGGCTCAAGGTCTATCCGGGCAAGTACCGGCGCTTCGGCAAGGCGGGGAAGAACGACGTCACGATCACCGATCCCACCTTCGGCTCGGGCAAGCAGCAGGTCTACCGGACGGCCGGGGGCGGCTGGCTCATGGTGAAGAGCGGGGCGACCGAGGTCGCCGCGAACGCCGCCGGTCAGGCGGTGATCGCGCGCTGCGGCTACGGCGCCGGGCGCGTCGTGGTCTGCACCCTCGACCCCGAGCTGCGCGGCGACACCCAGCTCGACTGGAGCATCTGGGACGACTGGGCGATGGACGGCCGGCACACGGACTCGGCCGGCGCCTGGAAGCTGTTGGGCCGGATGGTGAACTGGGCCGGCACCGGCGTAGCCACCCAGCCGGCCCTGACCGAGCACCCCAACCCGGACGGGGCCCGTGTCGCGATCGTCTCCACCTACTCGACACACGGCGGGGCCTGGCCCGGCCTGCTGCCCGCCGTCAGCCGGGCCGTCGAGTACTCCGGCCACGTGCCGCTCGCCGTCCGCGGCTCAGACATCCGTAACGGCAGGCTGACCGACGAAGCCTTCGATGTCGTCGTCTTCCCCGGCGGCTACTGCTGGGGCTACGAAACGGCGCTCGGCGCCAAGGGCGGCCTCGAGGTCAAGAGCTTCTGCCGCGCCGGCGGCGGTGTCATGGGTATCTGCGCCGGCTCCTACTACCTCTCCGAGACCATCGACTACTACGGCGAGACGTTCCTGTACCTCAGCCTCTTCGAGGGCGTCGCCGTCGGCGAGCTCGACGACATCGCCCAGTACCCGCACGCCGCCTTGACGCCCACCTACACGAGCGACCCGGTCATCGGCGACCTCGGCGCGATGCAGGTCTACTACGCCGGCGGGCCGTTCTTCACCCAGCTCGAGGCATCGAACGCCTCCGTGGTCACGACCTACGCCTACGACGGCACGTACGCGGGGGCGCCCGACGTCATCCGCTTCACGTACGGCCAGGGGCACGTGCTGCTCACCGGCACCCACCCCGAGGTGCGCACCGGCAGCGACGTCGACTGGATCAGTTGGGACGACTACCACGAGGGCACCAACGTGCCGTGGGTCAACCCCGACAACCCGTGGCGGTTCTTCGACGCCGCGATGGACAACTGGTTGACGAAGTAGAGAGGGCACGGCGCGCGGCAAGCGACGGCACGGCGCGCTGCGGGCGAGAGCGAGGGGCATGAAGCGCCGTCGCCCTCGCCTCCCCCGATGCCGCGCTCTCACACGCGTCGTCTTCTTCCCCATGCGCGCTGCCGATAAGGTAGACGAGACACTCCCGCCGTCTGCGGACGACGGCGGACGCTCCGGCTCTGATCGGTGAGGACCGGAGCACTTCGACTCGACCGGGGGGCCATGAGAGTCATCGACTGTCCGGTCTGCGGTTCGAAGGTGAACGCACTCGTGCAGCACTGCCCCGAGTGCGGGGCCGACCCGAGAC
>JAZBOM010000585.1:0-4594 GCA_036351205.1 Thermoleophilia bacterium
CGGCCCGTGGCCCGGAGCCGCGAGCCAGCGTCGGCCGCCCGCCGCCGCGGCCCTCGACGTGGGGCAGCATGGCCTGCAGGACGTCGTTGGCCTTGAGGCCGCGCCCCACGGGGCCGTCGCCGGTGGCGACGAGCAGCGCGGCACGGCCCTCGACGGCTGCGGCCAGCACCACGACGGCATCGGGGTGGCGCTCACGCACCGCGTCGGCGAGGGTGAGCAGTTCGTCGGCCTTGGCGACGCCGGACGGAGCCCCGCCCACGACGGGCAGGCCGCCGACCTCGCGGCGCGTCTCGAGGAGCTCGTCCACGCGACTGCGGGACTCGCCCGACTGGGCGGCCGCCAGCTCGCGCTCGAGCTCGGCGACGCGCTCCTGCAGCTTCTCCACGGCCACCGGCACCCGGTCGGGCTTCACGCGCAATGCCTCGGCGAGGCCGTCGTAGGCGGCCTCGAGCCCGCGATAGTGCTCGATCGCCCGGGCCGAGGTCACGGCCTCGAGACGCCGCGTGTTGGCGCCGATGGACTGGCTCGCGGTCAGCTTGAAGACGCCGATCTGCGAGGTCGAGGACACGTGCGTGCCGCCGCAGAGCTCGCGGCTGAAGTCGTCGATCTCGAGGACGCGCACGAACTCGCCGTACTTCTCCTCGAAGAAGGCGATGGCGCCGACCTCCTTGGCGAACTCGCGCGTGGTCACGAAGGGCCGCACCGGGTGGTTCTCGACGATGCGCCGGTTGACCAGGTCCTCGACCTGAGCCAGCTGCTCGTCGGTGGGGCGGCCGCGCACGGTGAAGTCGAAGCGCAGCCGCTCGGGCGAGACGTACGACCCCGCCTGACGGACCTCTTCGCCGACGATCAGGCGCAGGGCGTTGTGCAGCAGGTGGGTGGCGGTGTGGTTGCAGGCGGTCTGGTGACGGCGGACGGCGTTGACCATGGCCTTGGCCCGTTGCCCCTGGGCGACGGTGCCCTCGGTCGGCCGGGCGACGACCACCTGATCGTCGTCGAAGCGCACCACGTCTTCGACCTCGAGCTTGCCGGTGTCGGTGTGGACCCAGCCGTGGTCGGCGACCTGGCCCCCGCCCTCGGGGTAGAACGGCGACTCGGCGAGCTTGAGGGCGACGCGTCCGTCACCGAGCGGCACCAGCGCGCGCACCACGGTGTAGACCTCGAGCCGGTCGTAGCCGACGAACTCGGCCGGCAGGTCGGCGGAGCGGCGCTGGAACTCCTCGAGCTCGCCGGGGCCGCCCCGAAGGCGCCGGCCTTCTGCGCCGCCCGGGCGCGCTCGCGCTGCTCGCGCATCAGGGCCTCGAAGCCGGCCTCGTCGACCCCGACCTCGGACTCGAGGGCGATCTCGCGCGTGAGGTCGAAGGGGAAGCCGAAGGTGTCGTGCAGCTCGAAGGCGACCTCGGCCGGCAGCTCGGCGCCGCTGTCGCGGGCGCGACGCAGGGCCTCGTCGAGGATGCTCATGCCCTGCTGCAGGGTGCGGCGGAAGCGGGACTCCTCCTCGCCGACGGCGGCGACGATCTCGTCGCGGCTCGCGGCAAGCGCCGGGTACGCCTCGCCCATGAGCTCGACGACGCGCGCGCAGAGACGGGCGAGGAAGGGCTCGTCGATGCCGATCGCCACGCCCTGCTGCACGGCGCGGCGGATGATGCGCCGCAGCACGTAGCCGCGCCCCTCGTTGCTCGGCACCACGCCGTCCATGACGAGGAAGGCGGCGCCGCGGGCGTGCTCGGCCATCGTCTGCAGGGCGCGGACGATCGACGCCGAGCCCTGTGTGTCGACGCCGGCGAGCTCGGCGCCCTGGGCGATGAGGGGCGCGAAGAGGTCGGTCTCGAAGACCGTGACCACGCCCTGGGTGACGGCGGCGATGCGCTCGAGACCCATGCCCGTGTCGATGCTCGGCTTGGGCAGCGGCGCGAGCGCCCCCTGCTCGTCCATCTCGTACTGCACGAAGACGAGGTTCCAGTACTCCATGAAGCGGTCGCAGTCGCAGCCCGGGGCGCAGTCGGGCCCCCCGCAGCCGACCTCGGGGCCCATGTCGAAGTAGAGCTCGGAGCAGGGCCCGCAGGGTCCCGCGGGGCCGACCGGACCCCAGAAGTTGTCCTTGCGGCCGAGGCGCACGATGCGCTCCTCGGGGATGCCGCGCTCGACCCAGAGCCGCACGGCCTCGTCGTCGGACGGCACCGTCTCGTCGCCGCCGAAGGTGGTCACCCAGACGCGGCCGCGGTCGATACCGAGCTCGTCCGAGAGCTCGAGCGCCCAGTCGACGGCCTCGGTCTTGAAGTAGTCGCCGAACGAGAAGTTGCCCAGCATCTCGAAGAAGGTGAGGTGGCGCGCCGTCTTGCCGACGTTCTCGATGTCGTTGGTGCGGAAGCAGCGCTGCGCGGTCGTGATGCGCGTCGCCGGCGGGGTCTCGACACCCAGGTAGTACGGCTTGTACTGCTGCATGCCCGCGCTCGTGAAGAGGACGCTGGGGTCGCCCGCCGGCACGAGGCTGGCCGGCTCGCCGGCCAGGTGCCCGCGGGCGACGAAGAAGTCGATGAACCGGGTGCGGATGTCGGCGGCGTTCACGCTGGGGCCCTCTCGATGGTCGCGGTGGTCTCGATGCTGACGCTGCGGGCGTCGGTCACTGCTCGCCGGAGACCCGGGAGACCTCGGGACGGTCGAGGTCGCCGATCTCCTCCCTGAGCTTCTCCAGCGAGCGGCGGATGAGGCGCGAGACGTGCATCTGCGAGATGCCGACGCGCTCGGCGATCTGGGACTGCGTGAGCCCCTCGAAGAAGCGCAGGTGGAGGATGTAGCGCTCGCGCTTGTCGAGCTTGGCGAAGCCCGGGGCGAGCGTCGTGCGGTCCTCCATCGTCTCGTACGCGGCTTCGGGGCCGCCCAGGTAGTCGATGAGGCCGGCGTCCTCGTCGCCGCTCTCGGAGTTGGGCGACGCCTGCAGGGAGATGGAGTTGTAGGCCTGGCTCGTCTCGAGCGCCTCGAGCACCTCTTCGGGCGTGGCGCTGGCGGCCTCGGCGAGCTCGTTGATGGTGGGCGAGCGCTGCAGCTTGGGCACGAGCTCGTCGATCACCTTGTTGAGGCGGATGTTGAGCTCCTGCAGGCCGCGCGGCACGCGCACCGACCAGCCCTTGTCGCGGAAGTAGCGCTTGATCTCGCCGACGATGTTGGGCGTCGCGTAGGTCGTGAGCTCGACGCCCCGGGTGAGGTCGAAGCGGTCGATCGCCTTGATGAGGCCGATGGCGCCGACCTGGACCAGGTCGTCGAAGTGCTCGCCGCGGCTCGCGTAGCGGCGAGCCAGCGAGCGCACGAGCGGCAGGTACATGGTGATGAGCTGCTCACGGGCCTTGCGGTCGCCGTGCAGGTGGTACCGCCGCAGAAGGTACTGGTCGAGCTTCTCCGACTCGTCGCGGCCGCGGCCGGTGAAGGCCGGCGTGACGGGCGTGGTCTCGTCGTCGTCGTCCTCGTCGCGGAAGCGGCGCGGCTGGCCGGGCAGACTGCCCAGGTCGAGCGGGTCGCTCGGGCGCCTGTCGTCGCGCGGTGTCACGCCGGCCGCCTGCCCTTGATCATCGTCACGTTGAAGCCTTCGCCGTCGTCGTCGACGGCGAAGGAGTCGACCGTGCTGCTCAGCAGCCGGCAGAGATCGAGGCAGGCCGCGCCGTCGGGCGCCCCCTCGATCCGGTGCCGCAGCTCGGGCGAGCGGTAGGGACCCGCGACCAGGTGCAGCTTGTCGCCGACGATGGCCATCTCGACCGACCACGACTCGAGGCGCTCGCTGTCGCCCGCCGCCCGCAGGAGCTCGGTGGCCGCCAGCGACAGGTCTTCGAGCTCTTCGAGCGAGAAGTCGAGCCGCACGGCGAGACCACCCAGCAGCATGCGCAGGGTCGGCAGGGCGGTGACGGCCGCCGGGACCTCCAGGCGGATGGACTCGCGCATCTCGGGGCTCACTGCGTCGGGGCTGCCGGGTCGCTCCCGCTCTCGAGCTGGAGGGTGAGCTCGGCCTCGCGGGCGCGGGCCGCGATGAGGCCCTCGTCGACGGCGCGCTTCGAGCGCTCGCGCACGTCGTCGGCGAACCGCTGGACGTCACCGGGCAGGGCGAGCAGGACCTCGACGTACCCGGCGCCGGTGGCGTCGTGCTTGCGCTTGGCGTAGTAGCCGACCGCGGCGGCGGCGAGTGCGGCACCCAGCGCGGCTCTGCCGAGGAAGCTCACGAGGGTGATCCCTCCTCGGGCTCGTCGGACGCGACTGCGGGCTCGCCGGCGGTGGCGGACTCGTCGGCCGACTCTGCCGGCGCGGCAGACTCGGACGCGGCGCTCGCGGACGGCGCCTCCCAGGCCGGCGACGTCTCCCAGGCGGGCCCCGCGGTGGCGGAAGCCGCGCCGGTCTCGGCGCCGGCGGGAGTACTCTGGTCGCGCCGCAGGAAACTGCTCACGGCCTGCTGCACACCGCTCCCGAAGGCCGCCGCCTTCTTGGCCGGCGTCTGCAGCGCGGCGTCGACCGCGCCCACGAGCCCGTTCACCTTGTCGGTCATGTCGGCCACGTCACGGGTGATCTCGTCGACGTTCTGCAGGCTGCCGTTGACGCCGTCGAGCGTCTC
>JAZBOM010000586.1:0-6604 GCA_036351205.1 Thermoleophilia bacterium
GAAGGTGGCCGTCAGGCGCCTCCGGCGGATCTCTGCCTCCCGTCTTGAGCGTGGCTCATGTCGGAAGTCTCGTATCGTTGGAAGGTATGCCGTGCAGGGCGGATGTCAAGCGTTTGGAGGGTGGCCCGGCGAGTGGGGGGGTCGGAGGGCTGTCCACCACCCGCAAAGCCGTCTGGGGGGTCGCGCGGGCCCGCGCACGCCCGTCAGCTCAGCGGCTCGAAGCGCGCCTGGAAGAAGCGCAGGTCCTTGGGCTCGTAGACCATCCTGAGGCCCGTGATCGCCGCGCGCTGCTCGTAGACCTCGGCCACCGACTCGGCGACCACGTCCATGTGCGCCTGCGTGTAGACGCGTCGCGGCACGGTGAGCCGCACGAGCTCCAGGCGTGGGCGCCGGTTCTCGCCGGTCGCCGGGTCGCGACCGGCGCTCACGTTGCCGCGCTCCATGGCCCGCACCCCGCTCTCGAGGTAGAGCTCGGCGGCCAGGGCCTGGGCCGGGTAGAGGTCCTGGTCGAGGTGCGGCAGGCACGCCCTGGCGTCGAGGAAGACCCCGTGGCTGCCGATCGGCAAGACGATGGGCACACCGAAGTCGCGGATCTTCTGCCCCAGGTAGAGCACCTGGCCGACGCGCGCCCTGATGTGGTCGTACTCGACGCTCTCGCGCAGGCCGATGGCGACGGCCTCCATGTCGCGGCCGGCCATGCCGCCGTAGGTGTGCAGACCCTCGTACACGACGACCAGGTTGCGTGCCGCGTCGAAGACGTCGTCCTCGTTCAGCGCGAGGAAGCCACCGATGTTCACGAGGGCGTCCTTCTTGGCACTCATCGTGCAGCCGTCGGTGAGGTCGCAGATCTCGCGCACGATCTCGGCCACGCTCCTCCCGGCGCAGCCCGGCTCGCGCTCCTTGATGAAGTAGGCGTTCTCGGCGACGCGCGTGGCGTCGTGGATGATGCGGATGCCGTGCCGCGCGCAGAGCTCGCGCACGGCGCGCAGGTTGGCGAGGCTGATCGGCTGCCCGCCGGCCATGTTGACCGCCGTGGCGATGCAGACGTAGGGGATCCTCTCCGCCCCGTGCTCGGCGATCACGCGCTCGAGCTTCGCGAGGTCGACGTCGCCCTTGAAGGGGTGCTCGCTCGCCGGGTCGTGGGCCTCGTCGATGATGACGTCGACGAAGCGGCCCCCGGCGAGCTCCTGGTGCAGGCGCGTGGTCGTGAAGTACATGTTGCCGGGGATCACGTCGCCGGGCTTGACCAGCACCTGACTCAGGATGTGCTCGGCGCCGCGGCCCTGATGGGTGGGCACGAGGTGGCGGTAGCCGTAGACCTCACGGACGGCCGCCTCGAGGTGGTAGAAGTTGCGGCTCCCGGCGTAGGCCTCGTCGCCGAGCATCATCCCCGCCCACTGGCGGTCGCTCATCGCCGAGGTGCCGGAGTCGGTGAGGAGGTCGATGTAGACGTCCTCGCTCTTGAGCAGGAAGGTGTTGTAGCCGGCCTCGCGGATCGCCGCCTCGCGCTCGTCGCGGGTCGTCATCCGCAGGGGCTCGACCATCTTGATCTTGTAGGGCTCCGCCCAGCTGCGGCGGCGGCCCGGCGCGGACTCGGTCATCCTCTCCTCCCCGCTCCCATTCGTCCTGATCTCCTGCGGCTCACCCTCGCGTCCGCGGCCCTCGCGTCCCATCTCTCCGCGTCATCGCGAGGGCGAGGTGCCGGTCATCCCGCCCCGGCCACGAGCTCGTCGAGCGCCCGTAGCGCGGCGTCGTCGAGTCGATAGGACGGCTCGCTCTCGCGGAGGCTGCGCGTGCGCTCGGCCACGCGGTCCAGCAGCGACCGCGCCCCCGCCGCCTCCCAGGCCTCGTGGGACTCCTGGGCGATGAGCCGCGGCATGAAGTAGTCGCGATAGTGCCGCCGCGAGTACCGGCGTGCCAGGTGCGTGCCGCCCGGGCCGACGGCGGCGATCTCGGCCACGGCGAGGGACTCCTCGTCGATCGTGACGCCGCGCAGGTAGGCCTTCACCGAGCGCACGAGCTCGTCCATCGTGACGACGGCCTCGAACGACGAGGCCGTCCCCGAGGCGACGTAGCCGAGGTCGTGCAGCAGCGTCACCCCCGACAGGGCGGCCTGGACGAGGGTGACGCCGGCCTCGAGCGCCCACTGCTCGTCGAGCAGCAGCGAGTCGGAGCAACCGCCGTTGCCGAAGGAGGGCAGCCCGTAGTGGCGCGCGAGGTCCGCCGACGCCTGCTGGACCGCCATCTCCTCGGGAGCGCAGTAGACGACGAGACCCGAGCGCGGGTTCATCGCACCCTGAGCCACACCGTAGACGAAGGGCGCTCCGGGTGCGGCCAGCTGGGCGATCACGAGCCCGCTGAGCATCTCCGCGTTGGCCACGACGAGGAAGCCGGCCGGGGAGGCCGGCGCGGTCGCCCCCTGGAGCAACGCGGTCGCGTACACCAGAGGGATGCCGAGCTCGGCGCAGCGCACCAGGCGGTCGGCGGACTCGCGGCCGTGCACGAGCGGCGGCGTGGGCATCGCGTACAGCGCCCAGCTGTCGGCCGCGCCGCACGCCGCCGCCATCTCCATGAAGCGCTCGAGGTGCGCCGCGTCCTCGGGGACCATGAGGAGCGGTTTCGACGTGCCGCGCAGCATGGCGGCGAACTGCGCCACCGGAGCGAGGCCGGCCGCCAGCTCGTGCGGGTGCGCCATCGACATGACGAAGTCGATGTCGGGCAGCTTCTCCTGCAGGGCCGCCATGGCCTCGACGTCGGCCAGGGTCGCGGGGCGCCGGTCGCGCGCGCCCGGGCCGAGGATGAAGATGCAGTCCGACCCCGTGCCGAAGTAGGTGGCCCCCGTCTCGAGGCGCAGGGCCTCGCCGCCGCCGCGCGCCGCGACCGTCACGCTGCGCGGCGCGGTCGCGAGGGCATCCTCGACCAGCCTCTCCGGGACGCGGACGCGCGTGCCCTTGACGCGCGCGCCGGCCGCGGCCAGCAGGGCGAGGGCCTTCTCGTGGCGGACCTCGACGCCGGTCGTCCCGAGGACGTCGAGCGTCGCACGATGCACGGCAGTGCAGCCCTCGGCGTCGAGGGCCGTCGCGCGCAGCCGGTACGCGGTCATCGGCGGATCCGGGAGGTCATCGCCCGCAGCCCCCGTGCGTCTCGATTGGCCGGCGGCCGGGCGTCAAGGCAGCGTCCGCAGCAGGTTGGCCATCTCGAGGGCGGTCGACGCCGCGGCCCAGCCCTTGTTGCCGGCCTTCGTGCCGGCGCGCTCGACGGCCTGCTCGATGGTGTCAGTCGTGAGCACCCCGAAGACGACCGGCACGCCGGTGTCGAGCGACACCTTGGCGATGCCCTTGGCGGCCTCGCCGGCCACGTACTCGAAGTGCGGCGTGCCGCCGCGGATCACGGCGCCGAGGCAGATCACGGCGTCGTAGCGTCCGCTCGCCGCCAGGTGACGAGCCACCAGCGGCATCTCGAAGGCCCCGGGCACCCACGCCGTGTCGACGGCGTCGTCGGCGACCTCGTGGCGGCGCAGGCAGTCGAGCGCCCCCTCGTAGAGCCGGCTCGAGATGAGCTCGTTGAAGCGCCCGACGACGAGCCCGAACTTGAGCCCCTCGCCCATGAGTTTGCCTTCGAACTGCGCCATCCCTCTGTCCTTTCGTTCGTCCTGTGACCGGGCTCGAGGAGGCCTCAGCCCTCGACGCCCTCGTCGGGCTCGAAGAGGTCGTCGTGCTCGAGCAGGTGCCCCATCTTGTCGCGCTTGGTGCGCAGGTAGCAGACGTTGTCGGGGTGCGGCGTCGCCTCGATCGCGACCCGGCCGGTGACGGTCAGACCGTAGCCCTCGAGGGCGACTATCTTCTTCGGGTTGTTGGTCATGATGCGGATCGTCGAGAGACCGAGATCGGCGAGGATCTGCGCCCCGATGCCGTAGTCGCGCAGGTCGGGGGCGAAGCCGAGCTCGACATTGGCCTCGACCGTGTCGAGACCCCCCTCCTGCAGGGCGTAGGCCCGGAGCTTGTTGATCAGCCCGATGCCGCGCCCCTCCTGGCGCATGTAGAGGACGACACCGGCGCCCTCCTCCTCGATGCGGCAGAGGGCCTCGGCGAGCTGGTCGCCGCAGTCGCAGCGCAGCGAGCCGAAGACGTCGCCGGTGAGGCACTCCGAGTGCACCCGCACGAGCACGTCGTGCCGCCCGGCGACCTCGCCCTTGACGATGGCCACGTGGTGGGCGCCGTCGACGACCGACTCGTAGCCGATCGCCTTGAACTCGCCGTAGCGTGTGGGCAGGGCGACGGTCGCCGCGCGACGGACGAGCTTCTCGTTGCGCCGCCGGTACTTGATGAGGTCGGCGACGGTGATGATCTTGAGGCCGTGGCGGCGCGCGTACGGGATCAGGTCGTTCACCCGCGCCATCGTCCCGTCGTCGTTCATGATCTCGCAGATGACCCCCGCGGGGATGAGGCCGGCGAGCCGGGCGAGGTCGACGCCGGCCTCGGTCTGCCCGCTGCGCTCGAGGACCCCGCCGGGCTTGGCCATGAGCGGGAAGACGTGGCCCGGCTGCACGAGATCCGACGGACGCGAGCTCGGGTCGATCGCCACCTGGATCGTGTGTGCGCGGTCGGCCGCCGAGATGCCCGTGGTGACGCCCTCCCGGGCCTCGATGGAGACCGTGAACGCGGTCTGCAGGCGGGCTTCGTTGTGCGAGACCATCGGCGGCAGGTTGAGCTCGGCGCAGCGCTGCGGTGTCAGGCAGAGGCAGACGAGGCCGCGCCCCTCCTTGGCCATGAAGTTGATGCGCTCGGCGGTGGCGAACTGGGCCGCCATCGTGAGGTCGCCCTCGTTCTCGCGGTCCTCGTCGTCGCAGACGATGACCATCTTGCCCTCGCGCAGGTCGTCGAGCGCCTCGTCGATCGAGCCGAAGACGTCGGCGTCGGGGCGCTCGCCCGCGGCGTCGGCGCCTTCGCCGGCGAAAGCGGCGCCCTCAGCGGCGCCGCCGGGCGCTTCGCCCCGGGCGGCCGCCGCCTCGTCCTCGCGTGCCTTGAGTCCTTCGGTGCCACTCATGCGAACCCCGCTTCTGCCAGCTTGTCCCAGGTGAGTCCCTCGCTCGCGCGACCGCGGTCGAGGAACGTGCGTACGTACTTGCCGATGAGGTCGGCCTCGAGATTGACCCGCCGCCCGGCGGCCAGCCCGGCCAGCGTCGTGGCCGCCGCCGTGTGCGGGATCAGCGAGACGCGTAACTCGCGGTCCTCCACCGCGACCAGCGTGAGGCTCACGCCGTCGAGCGCGACCGAGCCCTGCGGGACCGACACCGCGGAGACCTCGTGCGGGGCGTCGACGGTGACGACCAGGGCGTTGTCCTCGGGCCGCACGGCGCGCACGACGCCGACGCCGTCGATGTGGCCCGTGACCAGGTGCCCGCCGAGGCGCGCCTGCAACGTGAGCGCGCGCTCGAGGTTGATGCCGTCACCGGGGCGGCGCTCGCCCAGCGTCGTGCGCCGCACCGTCTCCGGCATGGCGTCGGCGGTGAAGCCGTCACGGCCCAGCGCCGTGACCGTCAGGCAGACGCCGTCGGTCAGGATCGAGTCGCCGACGCGCGTGCCGTCGAGGACGAGGGCGGCCGAGATCTCGAGCCGGGCGCTCTGCGCCCCCACCTCGAGACGGCGCAGCCGCCCCACCTCCTCGACGATGCCGGTGAACACCTCAGCCGCCTCCCCGCCGAGGGCGCCCGCTCAGCATGAGGTCGTCGCAGACCCTGCGCGACTCGACCTCGTCCAGGCGCCAGGCCGCCGACACGGCGCCGACCGCCGGCGCCGCGAAGAGCTCCGGCGCGCCGCTGCCGATGACGATGGGCGCAATGAACAGCGTGACCCGGTCGATCAGCCCCGCGCCGAGCAGGGACGCGCCGAGCCCGGGTCCGCCCTCGCAGAGCAGGTCGAGCAGGCCGCGTCTCGCAAGCTCGCGAAGGCCGTCGGCGAGGCCCTCCGGGCCGGTCTCGATGAGCTGGACGCCGCGCGCCCGCAAGCGCGGCGCGGCCTCCGGGTCCAGTCGCTCGCTCACGACCAACGTCGGCGCCACCGTGGTGTCGAACACCTTTGCTTCGGCGTCCAGGCGGCCGCTCCGGCTGACCACCACGCGGGCAGGGTCCCGGCCCTCGCTCAAACGAACGGTCAGCTCGGGGTCGTCACGTCGCACGGTGCCGGCTCCGACCAGGACGGCGTCGGCCACGGCGCGCAGTTCGTGGACTATCCGCCGGCTCTCGAGACACGAGATCCAACGCGCGTCGCCGCCGGCGGCGGCCACCTTCCCATCGAGGCTCAGGGCCGCTTTGTAGGTCAGGTGCGGCAGTCCGCTCTCGTGAAACTTGACGAAGGCGGCGTTCTGGCTCCGGGCGCGCCGCCCGAACTCCTCCTCGCGCAAGTCCACCGTCACGCCCGCCGCCTCGAGGGCGGCGAGACCGCGGCCGTCGACCAGCGGATTGGGGTCGCGTCGCGCCACGACCACCCGCGCCACGCCGGCGGCGGCGATCGCCTCGACGCAGGGCGGCGTGCGCCCGTGATGGTTGCAGGGCTCGAGGGTGCAGTAGAGCGTCGCCCCGGCCGCGGCAGAGCCCGCCTCGCGC